>JAICSB010000001.1 GCA_025937115.1 Pseudonocardiaceae bacterium
CTCGGTCAGGGTATGCCGGGAACCGGGGTCCCGGTGGCGGACAGACCTGGGTGCGTCCAGGTCGCGAGTTGATCCGAGAACGCTCGTAGTCACTGTGCGGCCGGAAGTTCGCCTCTAGCACTACTGAGGGGAAAGTCTCAGCGAGTACCCACAGCAGCTGCATGGCCGCCGCGCCGGCGCGTCGCGATGCCACAAGGTCGCCGGCGGGGAAGTCCAGGGCGTCGAAAAGGGTCTCTTTGATCTGATCCTGGGACAGCAGCGGGCAGTCCCAAGGCCGCAGCGAGCGGAACTGCAACCGTCGTCTCGCCCGCCCGATGACACCTGGCTGATGGAGGTCGTGTGGTGATGGTCAGGCTGCAGACGTCTAACTTGTGCCCCATGTCTTATTAATCCTATTTTTATCTGGGCGCAGGTTAACCTATCGTCAATGGCCACGCACCGCGCATACTGGACGACCCATCGTGGCGGCTGACTCCGGCGGATCACGAGGGGAAGCAACGTACGCGACAAGGTCCGACCAAAACGATCAAGGCCGAGGGATGGGAACTGGGGCGCGCAGATTAGCCGAGATTACGCACTTGGCGCGCCCTCTGAATGATCGGTCCTCGGGCGGTATTCAGTGGCGAGCGTTGGGCCCGGTGGAGGCCGTGGTGGATGGGCGGCTGGTCGATTTGGGACCGCCGAAGCAGCGTGCGCTGTTCGGATTATTGCTGAGTCGGGTAGATCAGCTGGTCGCCGTCGATGCGCTGATCGAGGAGCTGTGGGCCGCGGATCCGCCAGCAGCGGCGACGAAGTCACTGCGAGTGTATGTGTCGAACCTACGGCAGGTCTTGGAACCAGGCCGGTCGGCCCGGTCGCCGACTGCCGTCCTGCATACCCGCCCACCGGGTTATCTGTTGGACAGTCGTGGTGTCGACTTCGACGTGCACCGGTTCATCGAATACGCCACGGCCGGTAGGGAAGCGCTGGGCGGAGCCGACCCCGGGCGGGCCGTGAACGAGTTCGACAATGCGCTGACGCTGTGGCGCGGGCCGCCTTATGCCGATATGGGCGACGCCAGTTGGGCCGTGCCGGAGGTGGCGCGGTTGACGGAGCTACGACTGTCGGTGGTCGAGGGGCGCTGCGCAGCGCAGCTGCAAGTGGGTGACCATCGCGGCGCGATAGCCGAACTAGACGTCCACGTACAGGCTCATCCGCTCCGCGAACACGGCTGTGAGCTACTAGCTCTGGCGTTGTATCGAGCCGGCCGGCAGGTCGAGGCGCTGGCGGCGCTGCGGGGCAACCGTAAGCGGCTGACCGAGGAGCTGGGCCTTGACCCGAGCGCCGCCCTGCAACGGTTGGAAGGCGACATCCTCGCTCAGGCACCGGCGCTTGACTGGTACTCACCCAGCTCGACGCCCACCACTTCGGCTACCGCGGCAGCGACCACCCTGCCGTCGCCCGAGCACGGCCACGCCGGAGCATCGACCGGCCACGGGGAAACAGATCCCCGACCGCCAGGGGTGTTTCCGGCGGTGTGGAATGTCGGTCCGCGTAACCCACGGTTCGTGGGTCGCGACGACACGCTGGAACACCTGTGGGATCGGCTGCGGTCGGGGGGAAATGCCGTGGTGCAGGCCCTACACGGCACGGGTGGGGTGGGAAAAAGCCAGCTGGCGATCGAGTACGCGCACCGCCATACCGGGGCCTACGACCTGGTGTGGTGGGTCAGCGCCCAGAAGACCGGCCTGATCGGCGAGCAATACGCAACGCTGGCAGCCGAGTTGAACCTGATCCCGCCAGGCGCCGACACGGCGAGCGCGGTCGGAGCGCTACGTGCCTATCTCCGGGGGCAGGGCCGGTGGCTGCTGGTGCTCGACAATGCCGAGTCACCCGCTGATCTGCGTGCCTGGCTGCCCGCCGGACCGGGCCACACTCTGATCACCTCCCGCAACCCCGGTTGGAGTGAGCTCGCCACCAAGGTTGAGATCGATGTACTACCCCGCGTTGAGTCACTGGAGTTGATCCGCCTCTCCCGGCCGGGCGCCAGCGAGGCCGAGGCCAGCCGCCTCGCCGAAGCCCTCGGCGATCTACCACTGGCCCTGGCCCAGGCCGCCGGGTTCCTCGCCGAGACCGGGATGCCAGTCGAGCACTACCTACGCTTGCTCGACACCCGGGCGGGAGAGCTACTCGATCAGAGCCCACCGGCGAGCCATCCGCTCTCGCTTGCCGCGGCGATCCAGGTGTCCACCGACCGCCTCGCCAAGGCCGACCCGGTCGCGCTCGCGCTGGTGCGCATCGGCGCATTCCTCGCCCCGGAACCCATTCCCGCCGATATCTTGACCCGCCCCGTCCCCGCCCACAGCCCCGATCGTCCACCGGAACTGGAAGCTCTGATCGCCACCGTGACCAGTCCGGTCGCGGCGCACCGCAGCCTCGGCTGGGTCGGAAGCTACGGCCTGGCACGCATCGACCAAGGACTACAGCTACATCGGCTCACCCAAACCGTCCTGCGCGATCAGCTCGGCCCCGTCTCCACCACCGCGTACCGTGCGTACGCCCAGGCGCTGCTGGTCGCAGCGGGCCCTGGGGATGAGCGGGATCCAGCGAGCTGGCCATGCTGGGCGCGGATGCTCCCGCATCTGCTGGCCACCGACCCAGCTACCAGTCCCAGCCCTGCTCTGCGGGAACTGGCCTGCCGCACACTCTGGTACCTGTATTACCGCGGTGACATCCACCCGGCCCGTGACTTCGCCGAGCACCTTCACCAGCAGTGGCGTGAACACCTCGGACCGGACGACCAGCACACTCTGCGGGCTGCTCACAACCTCGTCCTTCTCGTCGCCTGCATCGGCCCATATCGCCACATCCGCGAGCTCGCCGAGGACACCCTCGCCCGGTGCCAGCGGGTTCTCGGCGACGACCATCCCGACACCTTGCACGCAGCGTTTCACCTCGCCGTCTGCCTACACCATCTAGGTGCATTCGAGCAGGCCCGGCGGCTTAATGCCGACACCTTCGCCCGCCGGCGACGAGTGCTCGGTGACGACCACTTCGACACCCAGTGCGCGGCCCATCACCTCGGCCGCGACCTGCGCGAGCTCGGTGAGGTCGAGGCGGCCCGGCAGTTGCACGAGGGCCGCAACGCTTACGGACAGCGAGTTCTCGGCGAGGAAAATCCCGCCACCATCTTCGGGGCCAACGACCTCGCTCTCGACCTGCACGCGCTCGGCCGGATCGACGCCGCACGGCAGTTGCATGAGGACATCCTGACCCGAGCGCGGCGGATCCTCGGCGAGGACCATCGCTACACCATGATCAACGCTGACGGCCTCGTCAGTGACCTGCTCGCGCTCGGTGAGGCCGAGGCGGCACGGCGCCTCGCCGAGGACACTCTCACCAGGGCACGGCGGGTACTCGGCGACGAGAGCTACCTCACTGTGGATATCGCGAACAATCTCGCGGCTGCGCTGCGCGCAGAGGGCAAGGTCGAGGAATCCCGGCAACTCAGCGAGGACACGCTCACCCAGGCACGGCAGGTGTTCGGCGAGGACCATCATCGCACCCGCAAGGCGGCTTACAACCTCGCTGCGGCGCGCTCGAGCAGGTAGTGCGAGACCATCCATTCCTGACCCGCACGCCAGCCCCAGACCTCAGTCGTTGAGATCAGGAACAGGCGCCATGTCGCCAGTAGCCGCCGCGCCTCACGCTCGGAGTGTTCGGCGCGCAGGATGGCCAGCGCCCGGTCGGCGTTGGCGTCGAGCCGTTGCTGCCACACCGCGATCGTCTTGGCGTAGTGCGTGCCGCCGAGCGCCCACCGTTGCGTCACGACCAAGTCGTCGGTGAAGCGCAACAGCAGATCGTGCGAGGGCATCGTGCCGGCGGCGAAGAACCGCTCAGCCGCCCAGGTGCCCTCGAAGCGGTACGCGAGGCGGCGATGGGAGAACGCGTGGACAAATGCCTTGCCGTCATCTTTCAGCCAACCCGCGACGCACGCCAGCAACGCCGCCCAGTTGCGCATGTGCTCGAACATCCCGGTCGAGAGCACACGGTCGAACGTGCGGCCCGGGTCGAAGTTGTTGATGTCGGCGTTGACCACCTCAATGCGGTCGATCAGCCCACGGCGGTCGCGCTCAGCTTGGAACCACTCGCACTGGCGGCGGGAGTTGGACACGCCCATGACTCGGACGTCGTAGCGCTCCGCGAGCCAGATGCCCATCGCTCCCCAACCGCAGCCGAGGTCGAGCACGTCCATGCCGTCCCGCACGCCGGCCCGGCGGCAGGTGAGGTCGAGCATCGCCTCCTCGGCCGCCGCCAGGTCCGCGACACCGTCGGGCCACCAGCAGCAGCTGTACTTGCGTCGCGGACCGAGCAGTAGGCTGAAGAACTCGGCCGGCAGATCGTAGTGCTGCTCGTTCGCCTTCGACGGCACCTCCGCGATCGGCCCGCTCGACATGCGTGCCACAAGTGCGGCTAGGCGCTTTTCCTGCGCCTCCACGCCGCCACACTCCTCCCGGCGCTGACGGGCGGCTGTGGCGTAACGACACCCGGCGCGCAAAACGCCGTCGGGAACCAGGCCGGTGGCGAGAGCATGGTCGAGCAGGGCGTAGCGCAGCGAGGTCATGGCACCGGAGCCCGTCCGAACTGTCGACCGACCTTGACAACAGGTTGCCTGAAGCGGCCATCCTAGCTGAGTGGATGTTGCGGTTATCGGTGCCGGAGTCTCGGGACTCGTCGCCGCTTCTCTACTGTCACGCACGCACAACGTGACAGTCTTCGAGGCCAACGACTACGCGGGCGGCCACACCAATACCGTCCGCGTCGACACCGAGTGCCAGACGCACTGGGTCGACACCGGATTCATCGTTTTCAATGACCGTAATTACCCCAACTTCGAACGCCTGTTGAAGAGATTGGGCGTCGCCTGGCAACCGTCGAACAGCAGCTTTGCGATCACCGACGAGGCCGGTGACTTCGAGTACTCGAGCGCCTCGGTCAACGGCCTGTTCGCCAAGCGAACCCACCTCGCGAGGCCATGGTTTTATCGCATGGTCGTCGATGTTGTGCGCTTTCAGCGCGACGCACGCGAGTTGCTGGCCAGCGACGGCGCGGGCCCCTCGATGGGCCACTGGCTCGAGCAGCAGCGCTACTCGAGCCCGTTCATAGACCGTATGATCATCCCGGTGGCCTCCGCGGTGTGGTCGGCAGACCCCCGTCAGATGTGGAGCTTTCCGGCCCGTTTCATGGCCGAGTTCTTCGACAACCACGGGCTGCTCGGCCTGCGCAACCGCCCGCAGTGGCGGACTGTAGTCGGCGGCTCGCGTCGCTACGTCGAGGCGCTGGCGCGGCAGCTCGGCGACCGTCTGGTCCTGTCGACGCCGGTCCGAGCAATCCGCCGCCAGGACGACCACGTGACGGTCACCCCGCACGGTGGCCAGCCGACTCGCTTCGACGAGGTCGTGATCGCCGCGCATGCCGACCAGGCGCTGACGATGCTCGCCGACGCCGATGCGCGCGAGCGTGAGCTGCTGGGGTCGATTCCCTACCAGCCCAACGAGGCGGTGCTGCACACGGACGTGCGCATGTTGCCGCGCCGCCGCCGAGCGTGGGCCAGCTGGAACTATCGCCTGCTCGCCGCCCCCACCGGCAAGGCGACCGTGACCTACCACATGAACCGCCTGCAGACGCTGCGCGCCGACCGAGAATTCTGCGTCACGCTGAACCACACCGCGGCAATAGACCCGGCCAAGGTAATTCGCGCGATTTCTTACGCGCACCCGGTCTACACTCTTGAGGGGTACGCCGCGCAGGCCCGTCACGGTGAGATCAGCGGTCACAATCGCACACATTTCTGCGGCGCGTACTGGGGCTGGGGCTTTCACGAGGATGGCGTCGCAAGTGCTGTCCGGGTCGCCGAGCGTATGGGCGTCGGAGGTATCTGATGAACAGCGCGATCTACGAAGGCATGATCTACCACCGCCGCGTCGCCGAGCGGGCACACGAGTTCCGCCACCGCATTGCGATGGCCTACATTGACCTGGGCGAGGTCGACGATGTTGTTGGGGGGGCTCTGACCCGGGCGCGTCCCGGCATCGCGCACTTCCGCCGCAGCGACTACCTCGGCGACCCCGACGTTCCGCTCATCGAAGCAGTTCGTGCGCTGGTCACCGGGCGGCTCGGCGCCGCGCCGCAAGGACCCATCCGCCTGCTGACGCATCTGCGCACCTTCGGACACTGCTTCAACCCGGTCAGCTTCTACTACTGCTACGCACCCGGCGGCGAACGGCTGGAGGCGATCGTCGCCGAGGTTACCAACACGCCCTGGGGCGAGCGCCATGCCTACGTCCTGACCGGGGACGAGAATCCCCCCGACACCGCGGTGCTGAGCGGCAGCTTCAACAAGGCGCTGCATGTCTCCCCTTTCATGGGAATGAACCAGCGCTACGCCTGGCGCGCAACCCTTCCGGGCCCGATGCTCTCGATGCGCATCGAAAGCATCGAGGATGGCGCGCGCGTATTCGATACGACGCTTTGCCTGCGGCGCAAACCGCTGGACCGCCGGACGCTGGCATGGATCACCGCGCGCTATCCGGCGGCGACGCGACGCCTGCTCGTTTTCATCTATGCCCAAGCCGTGGCGCTCAAGCTCAAAGGCGTACGCGTGAAGCCCCATCCGGGAGCGCAGCCGTCGTGATGCAAACTACTACCCGTGCCGTGATCCTGGCCTTGGCCCAGCGGATCAGCTTTGGTGAGCTGACCGTTCACGAGGGTGGCCGTACGCACGTACTAGGCCCCGGCGGACCACCGAGCGCCACGATCGAGATTCGTTCGCCGCGCGCCTGGCCGATGTTCGCTGGCGGCCGTCGCAGGTGCCTGGAGGCCTACCGCGAAGGCCTGTGGGACTCGCCCGACCTCGTGACGCTCTTTCGCGTCGCAGTGGGCAACATCACGAAGATCGACTCGATCCGTCGTCCCATCGCCTTCGTCCGCGCGCCTTGGCAGCGTCGCAACACCCCAACACGCAGCCGCAGGGACATTTCGGCGCACTACGACCTCGGTAACGAGCTATTTTCACTGATGCTCGACCCGGCGATGATGTACTCCTGCGCCATCTTCGAGCATCCGGAGTCCACGCTGCAGCAGGCACAGCTGCGCAAGCTCGAGATGGTCTGCGAGAAGCTCAACCTCGGCCCTGGCGACCGCGTGATCGAGATCGGTTCCGGTTGGGGCGGCTTCGCCATCCACGCCGCGACGACGCGCGGGTGCCACGTCACGGCGACGACCATCTCGGCTGAGCAGCACCACCTGGCGATCGAGCGAGTGCGCGGCGCTGGTGTACAGCACCTGGTCGACGTGCGCCTAGACGACTACCGCGAAGTGCGCGGTACCTACGACAAGCTCGTCTCTCTGGAGATGATCGAGGCCGTCGGCCACAAGGACTTCGGCAACTTCTTTGCCTGCTGCTCAAACCTGCTCGCGCCGCATGGGACCATGCTGCTGCAGGCGATCACTATCGACGACCGCGCCTATGACATCTCAAAGATCTCGCGCAGCTTCATGCGCACCTACATGTTCCCCAACGGCTGCCTGCCCTGTCCCCGGGCGATCGCCGACAGCATCGCCCGACGCACCGACATGCGCACCGTGCACCTCGAAGACTTCACTCCCCACTACGCCGAAACACTGCGGCGCTGGCGTGCCAACATCGACGCGGTCGATGCGGAGCTCGAGCTACTCGGCTATGACGAATACTTCCGCCGGCTGTGGCAGCTGTACCTGGCCTACTGCGAGGCGGGCTTCGAGGAGCGGCTCATCGCAGTCGTCCAGATGGTCATGGCCAAGCCGCGGCACCGCATTGACCGCTCGGTCTGGTCAAGGACCACCGTCTGACGAGCACGCTCCATTAGCACGGGGCCGGTCCTGAACCGTCCGGTCGGTGCGGAATGTTGCACAGGCGGCTGCGTAGCGCCTCCGTGATCGGGGTCTTCTGGCCAGTGCTGGTGGCCAAGGCAACGTACCTGACCCAGGCGGCCACCACCGGCCGGTCGGCCACCCGGCCGTCGAAGTCAACGACCATCGAGGTGGTCCCTAGTTCCCGCAAGGACACCGTGATGGCCAGCAGATCGTCGAACCGCGCGGGAGAGAGATACCGTATGTTGATCTCGGCCATCACGAAGTAGCTGCCGCTTTCGATTATCACGTCGTATGAACCGACGACCGCGCGCGTCGCCTCGATCATCGCCGCTTCGAAGAAGGCGCCGTAGCGGGCGGCGTGCACAATGCCCTGGTAATCGGTGTCGACAGGACGCACCCGCAACGTGTGAACATAGCCCTGCGGGTGCGCGCCCTGCTCCTGGGAACTCCTCGTCACCCGGAGATTGTCCCGCAGCAAGAACTGCCGGCGCACACCGGTCACCATTTCGGGCCGCTCCGCGTGACCGGTGTTGAGCTGGTGGCCTGGTCACAGCGGCTTTCGTCCCCAGGCTGATACAAAGCTCATCGTGGTGAGGACACTACCGAGATCGTCGCTGACGCTTTGTATCAAGTTTGCGTCTGCTTCCCCGTATATGCCAAGCTCGATCATGACTGGCACGGTAGCCACCGCGCTCACGCGCTCGAACTCGTAATGAGCTTCTCCCGGCCGGGCGATCCTCGTCTCGACCTCGCCGCCGTGCAGTTCTAGGCCGGTTGCCAGGACCAGACCAGGCAGTCTGCGCCCGAACCACGGATCAGCTATTTTGGCTTCCGCCAACCCGCTGAGCGCGCGTGCCACCAATGTGTTCATGCGCGAGGCGTCCGCAGGCCCACCGTAGTTCCACAACCCGTAATCGCCCTCCTCGATCAGAAACAGGCCGCCGGGTCGCAGGGCAGCGACCATTCGAGCGAGAGCCGCGGTGGGATCAGGCAAATGCATGAGCACTGCCCGGCAGTGGACCAGATCATAAGTGTCCACCTCGAGGTCGTCGTGTCGGATATCGAGGCGGCGGACCTCCACGCCGACCGGCATCGTTGTCAGGAAACGGAGATCGATGTCGGCGGCCAGCACCGAGCCGGTGGAGCCGACTCGCTCATCGAGCCACCTCGCGATAGACCCGTTTCCCGCTCCTACCTCAAGACAGCGCCATCCACGTGAGACGCCAAGCCGGTCGAGTCGACGGGTGGTCCCCGGATCGTGACAGGCCTCCAGCAGTTGCAGGCGACCGAGTTCCGTGTCGGCATCTATGTCAGCGGCTACATACTGCCGCTCGTCACCCTGCATCGGTTTACCCTTCATCGAAGGCCGTAGATGTAGCACCCGTGGGCAGACCGAATCGCGTACCCGGCCGCGGGCCCGGCGAGGACGACGATCACTCAGATTAGTGCCGCGGACCAGCGCGCCCGACGCCGCGACATCGGTGAAGGCTACCCGGATCCAAGCGGTGGTGTTCGTCGCGCATCGGGGCCGGCCCGGGTGGTCAGTGCAGAAGCACAGGCAGCGCGTCCAGCCCGTTCATCACCACACCCGGTCGCCAGGTCATTTGCTCGTTGGGCACCGCCAACCGTAGCCGGGGGAAGCGCGTCAGCAGGGCGCCTAGTGCGATTCGGCCTTCCAATCGGGCCAGTGACGCGCCGAGGCAGTGGTGGATGCCGTGACCGAAGGCCAGGTGGAGGTTGTCCGAGCGGGTGATGTCAAGCGTGTTCGGTTGCGCGATGCGGGCCGCGTCGCGGTTGGCGGCGAGCAAGCCGGGGACGACGATGCCACCCGCTGGGATGGTGACCCCGCCGATGTCGATCGGCTCAGTGGCCAGCCGGAAGGGTGTCGCGTGGACCGGGCCGTTGAATCGCAGCAGTTCTTCGACCGCGGCGTCCAGCCGATGTGGTTCCGCACGCAGCAGCGCTAACTGCTCGCGGTTGATGAGCAACGCGTGCACTCCGTTACCGATGAGGTTGACCGTAGTCTCGTGGCCGGCGACGAGAATGAGGAATACCATCGAGGTGAGTTCGTGCTCGGAGAGCTGGTCCTGACCGTCGCGGACCGCCACCAGCGCGGAGAGCAGGTCGTCGGTGGGGGCGGCGCGCTTGATCTCGAGCAGCTCGCGCAGGTATCGCACCAATGCGGTCGCAGCCGAACTGTATGCGTCCGGGTCGGCGAATGGACCAGTCACCAGGGTGGCGGACCAATTATGAAAATCTGTGTGGCGGTCGGCCGGCACGCCGAGTAGCTCACAGATCACGGTAATCGGTAGTGGGAGCGCAAACGAGCGGATCAGGTCGACCTGCACCTCGCCGGCCATCCCATTGAGCAACCCATCGGTGATCTGCTGGATGCGCGGTGCGAGCTGCTCGACGCGACGACGAGTGAACGCAGCGGTGACCAGCCGGCGCAACCGGGTGTGATCCGGCGGATTTCGGTTGAGCATGTGACTGGCCACCGCCGCGAACACGTCAGCAGACAGGCGATCCGGGGACAGCATCGCCAGCGACGCGTCGCTCTTGACCAGTCGCGGATCGTGCAGAGCCCGGCGCACCTCGTCGTGGCCTGTGATCAACCAAGCCGATTGCCCGGTGGGCAAAACGATGCGGTGTACTGGCGCGATCGCCGCGAGCTCAGCGTGCCTGATGTGCCGCTGCGACCCGTTTGCGGTGGTGAACAGCGCCTCGGTCATAACCGCCGTCCTCTTGATAGATAGTGGTTAGTAGATAAGCGTGCGCAGACCGGACTACGCGGATGCGGTGTGGCCGGTTGCGCGCCTCCGGTGAAGCATCAGGGCAATCACCATCGAGCAAACCCCTAATGCCGCAGCGACTATCCAGCCGTGCTGGAAGGCCGCCTTCACCTCCTCCGCGCCGCGCGGTGCGCCAAGTATGGCGATGAACACCGAGATGCCGATCACGAAGCCCACCTGCCGGACCATCAGGTTGATGGCGGATCCGGTAGCGAACGAGGCTGCGGGCAGGTCCCGGGTGACAATCGTGACCAGGGTGGTAGTGGCGAGGATGGAGCCGACGGCGGTGAGCAGCAGCCCGGGAAGCAGCATCACGGGATAGTCGGGCGTCACCTGCGCGGTGATTGCCCACCAGGCGGTTCCGGCGGTGAGAAGTCCGCACCCGAGCGCGGCGACGACCGGCGCCCCAAGGCGTTTCACCAGGGCCCCGGAGCGCAGTGCCACTACGGGCATGAGGAAGGTGCCGGGGGCCATGGCCAGGCCGATCTGTAGGGCGGAGTAGCCCCAGACGTTCTGGCTCCACAGCATGAGAGAGAACAACATCACAGAGAAGCAGGCGCTAAAGACCAGCGCGGCGAGGTTGGCCATGCTAAACGAGCGGATGCGTAGCAAGCTGAATGACACCACCGGGCTGGGATGTCGTGCCGACCGACCGAAGAACGCGGCCGAGACAACGAGCCCGCCGACGAGACAGCCGATAACCTGAGCAGAGTTCCATCCCCAGTCCGGCGCCTTGACTAGGCCAAGGGCGATGAGACTGACGCCAACAATCAGCAGCAGCGAGCCGAACAGGTCGGGTAGCGGCCCCTGGGAGCCCTTCGGTGTCTCGGGCAAGACGCGACGACCCACCACGAAGCTCACCACCCCGACCGGAAGATTGATGAGGAAGATCCAGCGCCAGTCAAGATAGGCCAGGGCTCCACCGATGATCGGCGCCAGTGCCGCGGCCACCGCGCCCGCAGCCGTCCAGGCGCGCACCGCGCCGCCGCGCCGTTCCTCGGGATAAGCCGCGAGCAGCAGGCCGAGCGAAGTAGGGACGAGCGCAGCGGCGCCGGCGGCCTGCAGCACGCGCGCGGCCACCAGCATCGCGACGTCCTGCGATACGGCGCACAGGACGGAAGCGAAGGTGAACAGGGCGAGTCCCAGCAGGAAGCCGTTCTTCCGGCTGGCGCGATCAGACAGCCGCCCCGCCGGTACGAGTAGCGCGGCGAACACGATCGAGTAGGCGTTGAGAGTCCAAGACAGGCCTGCGGCTGTGCTACCCCGGAACTCATGTTCGATCACCGGGAACGCGACGTTGACGATCATCATATCCAGGCTCGACATGATGAAACCGGCGCAGACCACTCCAAAGATCAGCCTTCGAGTCCGGACGGTGGCCGGCGTTTCCCGAGCCTCCTCGATGGCGGATGCGGGCGGGTCAGGCCTAGTGGCCATCGGTGCAGGTTCAGCATGAGTCATCTTTCGACCTCCTTCACTCGGCAGAGACCAGATATTAAGATAGTAGTAACTAACTACTTAGTCAACGCCAGCAACAGCGTGCGTAGCCGGGCCAGCGCCCGTTGCCGTAGCGGCCCGATCGAGCCGCGTGGCAGGCCGAGAGTGAGGCTGACCTGGTCATAACTCGGGGCCGGGTCGACCATCAGGACACCCAGCAGCGTCTGATCCCGCTCTGGCAGCTTGCGGAACGCGGCGAGCACTTCGACGTGGTACGCGCGACTCACCACCAGGTCGTCTAGGCCGGCATCACCCAGCTCGGGCCGGTCCAGCACGGCGCTCTCACCGACGGGCACGTGCCGACGTTCGCGCTCGATGTGCTTGAGGCACTCCCGCCGGGCAGCAGTGGTGATCCATGCGGCCATCCGGTCCGGCGAGCGGACTTTGTCCAGGTGCTGCACGGTTCGCATCCAGGTCATCTGGTACACGTCGTCCCGGTCGGCTGATGACAGCCGATATGACCGCACAATGGTCCAGACCAGAGGTGAGAACTGGTCCACCAAGGTGCGCCAAGCCTGCTGGTCGCCTGTTCGACAGGCGGCAACCAGATGAGTGATGTCGTTGTCCAAGTACGCGGATTTCACCACGTGAGGCTCCTATCGACGGTGATCATCTCAGTGATCCACAGGCCCAGCGGGTGTGGTGGCTCACGTCATCGGCTGCTCGGCGGACGACCAGGCAACCAACGTTGCCGTCGTGCCCGGCCGACGTGACCAGCGCGACGCCGCCCGCGGTCGGATCGGCCCGCCAGACCGCCAGCAACCCGGCGATTTGTAGCGCCCCGCTCGCACTAAAGGTTTCACCGATCACTTCGGCCACTCGAATCTGCCGGATAGGCAGGCCACCGAGCGCGGCCTCGACGCCGCGTTCCTCGATTCGCTCCAGTCCCCTTTGCCCGGTGGCACCCAACGAGACGGTGGTGACCCCGTCCGCACCCACGCCACTTCGTCGCAACGCGCGCTCGATGCACTTGGCCAATCCGCCGGTCAGGCTGGTTCGCTCATCCGCGGCGCCGCCCGATCCGACTTCACAGGCCAGCAACTCGGCCAGCGGCGGCCGACCGGCGGCCGCTGCAGCCTGTGGTGTCTCCACGACGAATACCGCGCAGCCCTCGCCCAGCGATGCATTCGGCGCGAGCTTGGCCGACAGGTGCCACGCCCACGCCGACTGGGCCGACAGTTCCTCAACCCCGCCGACCAGCGCTCGATCGACATGGCCGGCCGTGATGACGTTGCGGGCATACCGGATTGCGGCAAGGCTGGACACCCGGCCACCGGCGAGGGTGGCGTTCACCCCGCGCAGGGAGTTCCAAATCGCGATCTGGCTGGCGCAGCAGTTCATCACCGAGTTGGGAAACAGGTTCGCTCGCACCAGGTATGGCTTGTCCTGCACCAGCGTGTCGCGGCAGAACTCGCTGGAGCTGCGAATGCTGCCGGTGCTGGTACCGATCATCACGCCGGTGCGATCTCGATGTTCATCGGCGAGCGGATGTGCCAGTCCGGCCAGTGCCCGGTTGCAGGCGATGAGCGCGAGCTTGGTTGTCCGGTCGAGGTGCCGGACGCCCTTGCGACCCAGGTACTTCTCGACGGTGAGTTCAGGCACCGCGGATAGCTGGATCGACGGCAGGTCCTCAGCGATCGCGGCGAAGTCGGCCCGCTGGTGGAATGCACCGCCACCTAGCGCGGCCAGGCCGATGCCCGCCGGCGAAACCACCCCACAGCCAGTGATCATGAGCGGTTGAATCGCCGTCACTGGAGCGGTCACGATGCCCTCCCGAGGATGGTGATCGCGTTGTTGCCACCGAAGGCAAACCCGTGGTTCTGCACGATTCGCGGCGTGGCAGGGCGTGCCTGCCCGCAGATCGGGTCCACACCCGGCCCCAGAGCCGGATCAATCTCAGTGACGTTCGCGGTGGGCGGCAGAAACCCATCGGACAGCGCGAGACAGCAGATCAGGGCGCCGAATCCGCTCGCCGCGCCCATCGTGTGGCCGATCATCGATTTGATCGAGCTGATCGGTGGAAGGCGATCGCCGAACACCTCACGCACGGCCTTGATTTCGGTGGCATCGTTGGTCGGGGTACCGGTGCCGTGCGCGCAGATGTAGTCGATCTCTTCGGGCCGCACCCCAGCGTTGCGGTGCGCCGCCCTGATGCACTCGGCGATGCTGGTGGGATCCGGTGAGACGGGGTGCGTGGCGTCGCAGTTGATGCCATAACCGAGCACCTCGGCGTAGATCCGCGCGCCGCGGGCCACGGCATAATCGAATGGTTCGAGTAACAACGCGACGCCACCTTCGGCGGTCAGGATGCCGGACCGGTTGGCGTCGAATGGCCGGCATACCGATTCGGCGAGCGCGCCGAGCCGGTAGAAGCCGGCGTGCGCCCACCGGTTGATCGAGTCGGCGCCCCCACTGATCATGAAGTCCGCCTCCCCGGTGCGGACCATGTCGTAGGCATAGCCCAGCGCGTAGTTGCTCGCCGAGCACGCCGTTGCGATAGTCTGCGCGTCGCCGGTAAGACCGAGTTCCGCGTTGACCGCCGTGGCGATGTTGCTGGCCGGGACCTGCTGGATCAGCGCTGGGTCGAGCCCTTTGAAGCCCCCTCGCAGCCATTCCCGAGTAAGCGCTTCGATGACTCCGGATTCGCCGCTGGTGGTTCCGATCGCGGACCCGGCCTGCACGGTGGACAGCTGCGCTGGGTCAATGTCGGCGTCTTGGACCGCGAGCCTGGCAGCCGAGGCCGCGAAGAGGGCACTGCGGCCCCACCTCGCCACGTCGAGCCTGCATAACAACCGTTCCGGTGCGAAGTCGTGGACCTCACCGGCAACGGTGTAGGGGAATCCGCTGGCGTCGAACCCGCGGATCTCCGACACTCCGCTGCGTCCCTCACGAATCGCCGCCGCGAAGGCTTGGGCGCCGGTCCCCAGGCTGCTCACTGCGCCGAGACCGGTGACCGCGACCGCTCGAGGCGCGCTGTCAAGCATCAGAGGCCTTCCAGTCCGCGTTGCGCGCGACAATGGAGTACACGGTGGACAGGTTGATCATCTCCGGCAGCGCGTCCTGCGGGACGTTCACCCCTAGGTCGCGTTCGATACGGGCGAGGATCTCGATGGCCAACAGCGAGTCGGCTTCGTGGTCATCGACGAAGCTGCTGGTATCGGTGAGCTCACCGGGCTCCAGCTCTAGAACTTCGGTAACAATGTTTCGCAGCTGCTCGCGACGCCGGACGTCGATGGTGGTGGTGGTGGTGGTGGTGGTCGTCTGAGGCATGACGGTTCCTCTCGTCGTTATCGGTAATTGCGGTCAGGGACGACTTCGACCAGGTTCGACTTCGGTCGTAGCCGATATCGGCAGTTCACGGTCACGGCGCGGGCGATCGAGATCGGGGACAAGAACGTCCGCACACCGATTAGCCGGGAGCCAAAGGCGTGAAAGAGCTGCGCCATCCCGTCGTCGCGCGCGGCGGCCGAGAACATGAGCCTCTCGATGTGGTTGAACGGGCGCCCAGATGCGTAGTCGGAGATGAGGAACTGGTGGCCTCTGAGCTTGGCGTGCTGCTTGCGATACCTACTCAGGGCGTGGTCCAGGTCGGCGGCACCTTGGACCGCTGCGGAGGTCGCCTCGACCAGCCACTGCGCCGACTGAAAGGCCCAGCCGCATCCGACGCCCCATAGTGGGTCGCTGGTGAGCGCGGCATCACCGATCAGCGCATATCCCCGGCCAACTGGTTCGCGGATGATCAGCGGGTAGTTGGTTGTGCCAACGATCTTGCCTACCTGTTCGGCATCGTTGATGTCGGGGCCTCCCGGCAGCGACCGCACGAATTGTCGGAAGGCGCCCACGACGTCATTTTTAAACTCACCGATCCGGTCCTTGGACGGAATCACGGCGACGACGGTGATGTTACCGTCGTTGGGCATCGCATAGGCGATGTCGGGCTCCCGAAACCAGGACAATGTCACGTCGTGTTCCGGTCGTGGCAAGCCGCGGAACTGTGCGAAGTAGCTGAAGCGCTCGTTTTTGACGATCCTGGTCGGCGTATTCGCGATCTTCGCGACCCGCGAGTCCTTGCCGTCAGCACCAACAACCAGCCGGGCGCGTAACTCGAAGGCGTCTTTGCCGGCGGTACCCGCCACGCCGACTACCCGGTCTCCGCGGGTGATCAACCGGTCGACGGTGTACCCGACGAATACGTCGACGCCGTCGGTTCCGACTGCCAACCTGCGCAGCATCGGGTCCAGAGTCTGCCGGCGAACGTTGTACCCGTGCGGCAGCGAACCGAATCCGCCCGCCGCCTCCGGGCGGATCCAGCCCCAACGGGTCCAGTAGTGGGCCGAGTTGCGCACCGCCCCGGCTGCTTCTAATTCATCGACGAGCCCCAGCTCGGCGATAGTCGGGCGGGCGCACGGCTGGATATAGTGCGTGCACAACACCTTGTGCGCGGTCACATCGGAACGTCGCTCCACCAACGCGACTTTGGACCCGCGGCGGGCATACAGGACCGCCGCGGTGCATCCGGCGATACTGGCCCCGCTGATGATGACGTCATACATGTCGGTGTCAGCCATCTCTCATCTTTCCTGTTCCGTGGAGCGACGAGCCGAGCAGAGGCAGAGCAGGAGGTCGTTTAGCCTTCGGTGTTTCGGGTGCGCTCACCGTCGCGTACCTGGATTGGTCTGAGGCTGGCGGCGGGCTGTCGCCGGATTGGTTCGCGGCTGGTGGCACCCTGATCCGCTACGCGGTTCCCCCGGTGCCGCTCCGCACAACCGGCCCCGACCCGGGCGTATCTGATGGACACCGGCCCCGATCTGTCTCGTAGGGCATCCGCCCAGCGGTACCTCGACTCCTGCCGGAGAGCTCACCATGTCGCACCGAAGAAATGCCTTGGTCACCGGTGGCTCCCGCGGCATTGGCGCCGCGGTGGCCATCCGGCTCGCCGACGACGGATTCGATGTCGGATTCTGCTACCGCGCGGATCGAGCAGCGGCCGACGTGGTTGCCGCCGCGATCAGGCAGCGCGGCGCGGCCTGCTTCTACGGAATGTGTGATGTGGCGGATTTCGGCGCCGTGACCACCTTTGTGGAGAAAGCAGAAGCAGAGCTGGGACCGGCGCACGCTCTAGTCAACTCGGCAGGCATCGTCCGGGACAACCCGATGGTGCTGATGCCGGTGCCGGACTGGTCTGCGGTAATAGACACGAATCTGACCGGCACCTTCAACTTCTGCAAGGCCACAGTGTTCGGTCTGATGAAACGCAAGTCAGGGGTAATCGTCAACATGTCATCGGTCGCCGGCGTGTACGGGAACGCCAGCCAGACGAACTACTCAGCAGCCAAGGCGGGCGTGATTGGCATGAGCAAAGCACTCGCCAAGGAGGTCGCCCGCAGCGGAGTTAGGGTCAATGTCGTCGCCCCCGGTTTCATCGAAACAGACATGATCGCAGAACTTACCGTCAGAGCACGCGAACATGCCCTGACGGCCATTCCGATGCGCCGGTTCGGCACGGCGGAATCGATCGCCGAAATGACCTCATTTCTCGTCTCGGATCGTGCCGACTACATCACCGGACAGACCATCCAGGTCGACGGCGGCATCGCTCTGTAGCGACAACAAGGAGGCCCTGAATGTCCATCACTGCAACCATGCACCGGGCGACGCCACTTACCGCAATCGACGAGGCCGAGAGCACACCCGGTGTCGGTGTCACCGCACGGAAGGCGATCTGCGCTACCGACCCTTACCTGCAGGGCCACTACCCGAACTTCACCATCTATCCAGGAGTCTTCGTCATAGAGTCGGCGCAGCAGGCAGTCGACCGGTATGTCACAGATACCCGAAGCGAGAGCTGGGAGACCCACATAACGCGCATCGACTCGGTGCGTTTCATCAAGCCCCTACTACCGGGGGACACCCTGCACCTGGCCCTCGACTGCGCCGAAGATGGCAACAAGATTATCGCCAAGGCCAGGTGCACCGACGACGACGGCGCGTTGGTCGCCAAGATGATCGTGCGGTTCATTCTCACCGAAAAGCCAGACCATGAGTGACAGCATCGAGGTGTTTGGGTTGCTGCCGCACAGGTACCCGATCCTACTCGTCGACCACGTGCTGGAAAGCGCGCCGCCACACCGGGTGGTCACCGCCAAAACGATCACCTGCACTGAACTTTGCTATTCAACGCAGCCCGAGGGGTCGGGCCGCCGTTCCCGATGTGCCTATCCACCCACGCTGCTACTGGAATCGTTCATTCAGAGTTGCGGGATCCTCTGGCGACTTGACCTTCAGTACCGCGGCGAGGACCTGACCGGGTTGCTCATCTTCGGGTCCGCCCGGGATGTGGTCTTTCATCGTCCCGCATTTCCGGGGCAGACCGTCCGGCACGAGGTCCGGCTGGACGATGTCCGGGGCAACAGCGCCTTCATGTCCGGGGAGTCGTGGGTGGACGACAAAAAACTCGCCACCATCGGCGGCGCCGTCACCGTTGCCCGGCCGACGAAGGTCCTGGAAGGTGCCCGGTGACCACGGTCGATGCGGCCAACCCGCAGAGCCTGCGGCGCTGGCTGGCAGATCTGCCCGACGACGCCTGGACCTGTTGCCCATCCTGCGGTCAGTTCATCTACCACCGCAGATTGCGGCAACACTGTGCCACCTGCCCTGGCTGCGGCAAGCACTTCCGTCCGTCCACGGATGATCGGATAGCGTGGACGGCTGACCCGGGTAGCTTCACCGAGCTCGATGCCGCGATGGCTTCCGGTGATCCACTCGAGTTCGTCGACTCCCGGCCCTACCCGCAGCGCCTCGCCGACCTGCAACGCAAGACCGGTCGCACCGAGGCCGCTCGGTATGGCCCGGCGACCATCAGCGGTCACCCCGTCGTGCTGTGCCTGCTGGACTTCTCGTTCCAGGGCGGCAGCATGGGCTCCGTCGTCGGAGAGAAAGTCACCAGGGCGGCCGAGCTTGCCGCGAGCACATCCGCCGCGCTGGTCGTGTATGCGACCTCCGGAGGCGCCCGGATGCAGGAGGGCTTGTTCTCGTTGATGCAGATGGCCAAGACATCTGCGGCGATCCATCGCCTGCGCCAGGCCGGTGTGCTGTTCGTGTCTGTGCTCTGCGACCCGGTGTACGGTGGCGTCTCCGCGTCCTTCGCCACCCTCGGTGACGTGATCGTCGCCGAGCCGGGCGCCCGAATTGGTTTCGCGGGCCCTCAGGTGATCGAGCAGACAATCCGGCAGAAGCTGCCCAAAGGCTTCCAGACGGCGGAGTTCCTACTGAGCAACGGGCACATCGACGCGGTGGTACCGCGCGGGGAACTGGGTGGCTACCTCGGTGGGCTGCTCGCCGTCCACGCGGGTCGCCCGGATGACAACAGCCCAGCTGTGGTGCGGATCGCCGCGCCTCGCACGCTTGATGAGAACACCTGGGAAACGGTACGGCTGGCGCGCGAGCCCCGTCGCCCGAATCTCGGCGACTACGCTGTGCACGTCCTTGACGCGTTCGTCGAGTTGCACGGCGACCGGTGGCACGAAGACGATAAAGCGGTCGTCGGCGGCCCGGCCCTGCTGGCTGGTCGGTCGGTGATGGTCATCGGGCACCGTAAGGGCCGCGGCACGCAGGACAACCTGACGCGCAACTTCGGCATGCCGCATCCTTCCGGTTATCGCAAGGCCGCCCGGCTGATGCGCTATGCGGAACGGTTCGGTATGCCGATCGTCACGTTCATCGACACACCGGGCGCTTATCCGGGGATCCGCGCAGAGGAGGAGAACCAAAGCGGCGCGATCGCAGAGAACCTGGCCATGATGACCGGCCTGCGCACGCCGATCATCAGCGTGGTGATCGGCGAAGGTGGGAGCGGGGGCGCGCTCGCGCTCGGCGTGTGCGATCGGCTGCTCATGCTGGAAAACAGCATTTACTCCGTGATTAGCCCGGAAGGTTGTGCCACCATCCTGTTCCACGACGCGCACCGCGCGGCCGAGGCAGCTGCCGCGCTGCGGCTAACCGCTGCGCATTTGAACCGGCTCGGATTCGTCGACGAGATCGTGCCCGAGCCCCGCGGCGGCGCGCACACCAATCACTCGGCGACCGCTGCGGCCGTGCGAGACGCACTGGTCCGGCGGCTCGACGAGTTGTCCGCACTGCCCATCGACGCCCTGGTGGCGTTGCGATATCAGCGACTACGCGGGTACGGCGTGTTCCACGAGTCGCCGCCGGGACGTCCCGACGATTCGAAGACGGAGTGACCGGAGATGGCTGAAGACCTCCCGCAGAACACGAAAAAATTGTTAGCTGACCCATTTGCGGTGCTCGCCGGGCGCGAGTTCCCCACCGGTGCGGAGCTCGCCCGCGCCATCGACGGCGCTCGCGAACTCGCTGACATCCTCAGCACCGCACCAGTTGGCAAACTCGTGGTGTCGGTCGGCCTCGTCCGTTGGGAGGTGGAGCGCCGCGAAGCGCCCGGTACCGCCACCCAAAGCGTCCGCGCACACCCGGTGCCGATGGCCGAAGTCACGATGGTCGAACCGGCGCCGGTCGTCACCGATCAGTTGATCACTGCGCCGATGGTCGGTGTGTTCTACCCGGCACCCGGTCCGGGGCAGCCCACCTTCACCTCGCTGGGCGCGCGGGTGCAGGACGGACAGCAGGTCGCGATCGTCGAGGCGATGAAGATGATGAACGCAGTGATCGCGACCTGCTCCGGAACCATCGCTTCGGTGCACGTAGGCGCCGGGGACATCGTCGAGCACGGTCAGGCACTGTTCACCGTCCAGCCGGACTGACCTACCAAGCGGAGGCTGACATGTTCAACAAGGTGCTGGTCTGCAATCGCGGCGAGATCGCCCTGCGGATCATCCGGACCTGCAAGGATCTCGGGATCGCCACGGTGGCCGGGTACTCCGAGATTGATCGTGACTCGCTCGCCGTACGGTTGGCCGACGAAGGCGTATGCATCGGGCCGGCCCCGGCCGCGAAGAGCTACCTCAACGTCCCGGCGATCATGTACGCCTGCGCGCGAACCGGAGCGGATGCGGTGCACCCGGGCTACGGGTTCCTGTCCGAGGATCCGTTCTTCGCCGAGGTGTGCGCCGAGGCCGGGATCACCTTCATCGGTCCGCCGGCCGACGTGATCACGCTGATGGGGGACAAGTCAGCGGCCCGGCGCACGATGGCTGCGGCCGGGGTGCCGGTCTGTCCCGGCATCGATCGGCCCCTGGTCGGCATCGCCGACGCGAGCGAGCTGGCTGGCGAGATCGGCTACCCGGTGATTGTCAAAGCGGTGGCGGGCGGCGGCGGACGCGGGATGCAGGTCGTGTGGGACAGCGCCGAACTGCCCGCTGCGTACACCGAGGTACAGCGGGTGGCCCGGACGATCTTCCACGATGACCGGATCTACCTGGAGAAATTCATCAGCTCAGCTCGCCATGTCGAGATCCAGTTGCTCGGCGACCAACACGGCGCAGTGGTTCACCTTGGCGAGCGGGACTGCTCGATACAACGCAGGCAGCAGAAATTGGTCGAGGAGTCACCGTCCACCGCGCTCGATCCGGAGTTGCGCGAGCAGATGGGGCAAGCGGCGATCGCCGGCGCCAGGGCGGTCGGATACCACAGCGCGGGCACCATGGAGTTCCTGCTCGACCGTGACGGCAACTTCTACTTCATGGAGATGAACACCCGAATCCAGGTGGAGCACCCGGTTACCGAGGTGCGAGCCGGGTTGGACCTCGTGGAGTGGATGCTCCGGGTGGCCGCGGGCGAGCCACTGACATTCACCCAACGCGATATCACCCTCACCGGACATAGCATCGAATGCCGGATCAACGCAGAGGATCCGGCTAACGACTTCACCGGCTCGCTCGGTGTGCTCGATCGGTTCACGCCCCCCGGTGGCCCGCGGGTCCGGGTCGACACACACGCCCATGCCGGCTATCGCGTCCCGCCGCACTATGACTCCCTGTTGGCTAAGGTGATCGTGCACGGGCCGACGCGGGAAGCGGCCATTGCGACGATGACCAGGGCGCTTGCCGAGTTCGACTGCGCGGGGATTGCCACGACCATTGCCTTTCACCGTCAACTCATGACCCATCCAGAGTTCGTGGACGGCACGCATCGGCTGGACTTCGTGCGGGCCCACCTCGGCGCGGACGGTGTGCTGCGCGGTCCAGACACCGCGCCGCTGGTCCATGAGTCGCTGGCCCACGATGGGATCGCGGGCGCGGCGTGAACCGTCATCTGTCATGGATGCACACCAGCGACGTTGGAGTCACGATGAGAGCCGTGGAAGCCACCGAGCCGGCAGACGATGAGTTGCTGGCAGACCTGCAAGCGGCCGCCGGCCAGGTGCCGACCGAGCTGCGGGAGACGGTCCTTGGTTTGCTGACGGTTACCAGCTTAGGCTCGCCACCGGATCTCCGGGTCGGAGCATGGGGTCCAGCGCACCGAAGGTGAGCATGGGGCCGGGTCCGGAGATCCGCGTTTCGAACCGCACCGTGACGACGCCGCCCCCCACGCCCTGAACCCAACCGTGACCGTGCTCGGAGTGGTTCACATCCCGGCCGACCCACCAATCGATATCCGGCCTGTCTCCAGGCGTTGCCCGCGGCTGGTCAGGCTGCGACTCCTGGACAGCCGTAGCCTCCAAGTCAGAAAACAACGCGCGCTGCTCCCCGCAAGACAGGCCGGCCATCGCCACGCCGACCAACCGGATCGGACCAAGCTCGGCCGAGTCAGGCAGCAGACCCTGCGCTATCCCGGCGAGCGTCTGCTTGTCCGCGACCGCGTGCGGAAGTGTCTTCGACCGGGTCACCGTCCTCATGTCCGCGGTACGCAGCTTGAGCACCACTGTGCGAGCGGCTCGACCGTCCGCGGTCAGCCGCACGTGCGCGGCTTCCGCGCTGGCCAACACAGCAGCGCGGAGATCGGCCGTGGTCACCAAATCAGTCGGGAAGGTGGTCTCCGCACTGATCTGCTTGGTCTCGCCGCGTTCGGCCACCGGGCGATCGTCGATGCAACGGGCCAACCGGAGCAGGCTCACGCCGACGACCTGGCCGAGCAGCGAGCCGATCTCAGCTTCATCCATAGCGGCCAGGCTGCCAATCGTGTCGATGCCCAGCCGGCGCAGTTTCGCCTCCGCTACCGGCCCTATTCCCCACAGCGACCGAACCGGCAGCGGCGCCACAAGCGTGCGCTCGGTGCCATGCCTGACTACCAGCAGACCATCTGGTTTGGCCAAGCCAGAGGCGATCTTGGCGAGCTGCTTGCCCGAGCCGCCGCCGATCGACGCCACCAAGCCGGTCTTGGCCAGCAATCGCGCCCGCAGCACCCGGCAGAATGACTCGACCTCGGCCGCGCTGGCGCCGGCCAGTTCGACCGGCTCGCCAAACGCCTCGTCCAGCGCGACCTGCTCGAGCGCTGGGACCACCTCGCGGACCAGCGTGAACACTCGCTCGCTGACCAACTTGTACACGCCGAACCGGGGCGGCAGCACCACCGCACTGGATCCGACCAACCGGCGGGCCTGCCGCATCGGCATAGCCGAGCGGGCCCCGAAACCGCGGGCCTCGTAGCTCGCGCCAGCCACTACCCCGCGCGGCCCGGTGCCACCCACCAGTACCGGGCGACCGCGCAGGGTCGGCCGGGTGAGCTGCTCGACCGAGGCGAAGAACGCGTCCATGTCCAGGTGAAGCACCCACCGCCGGCTCCGGCCTGGCGCTGACACCTCTTGATCCGACTGGGCGCCCATGACTTCAGTCTGGACCTCGGGCGCCAGGGCGCGGACGGATCATGCAGGTCACTCGGCACGAGCAGAGGAGGCGGTCTCGCCCGTCGACCACCTGGATATCGTAGGTCGCCAGTGTCGAGCCGAGGTGCAGAGCGGTCGCCACGCCGTGTACCACGCCCGATCGTGCCGACCGGTGATGAGTTGCGCTCACTTCGGTACCCACCGCGATCCGATGCGGACCTGCATGCAGCACGGCTGCGGTGGAGGCGAGCGTCTCGGCAAACGCGATGGAAGCTCCGCCGTGCAGCAGGCCATACGGTTGGGTATTTCCGTCCACCGGCATCGTGCCGACGACTCGAGGTGCCCGGGCCTCGACAATCCGAATGCCGAGCTTCCAGTAGAGTCCGCCGGCGCCGAGACCGCTGGCGCGCATGAGCGTCTCCAGCTCCGCAGGAAGACCATCGGGCAACCCATGGATGGGCTGCAGTAGCTGCTCAGTCTGGGTAATCACGCGCTTCCTCTCCCTTCCCACTTCTACGAACATAGATCCGAGTCGGGTCGTGCAGATACACCGGAGCAGGCTACGGACCCTAGAATCCTGCTTACCAGTTTTCCCGGGGCGTCGAGGTGAGCAGGGCAGCGGCCCATGGTTGGTCAAAATTCTCGAGATCCATCGCGGCAGCGGCATTGAGCAGCATGCCTACGGCGATGAATCGTTTGACTCGCTCAGGTGAAACTCCTGATAGTCTTTCCGCCGTTTTCCACAGCTCGCCAAACTCTTCCCGAACTGTTTTCTGAATCTCCGGATCGTCACATGCGGCGAATCCGTGCAACATGACGAGCAGGAGCGTGCGATCTTTGAGCAACTCAACATACGTGGTTCCCATGGCGAACAGGGCGGCTCCCCCGGAAAGTCCCGCCGCGGACTGGACGAACGACCTGATTATCCGACGGTAGACGTTCTGCACACATTCGATGAAGAGTTGCTTCTTTGTACCGAATATCCGGAAGACATACGGTTGGCTGATGTCCGCACGGCGAGCGATTGTCTCCGCCGATGTGCCGTGCATGCCGTTGAGTGCGAACTCCTCCGACGCAATCGCGAGCAATTGCTCTCGTCGAGCTTGAGCGGTCATCCGACGGGTCATGCAAGACATGAAAGCACGACCGGCGGCGGCCGCTGTATCTGCGGTCCCCGAGGCCGGATCTGTATGACCGAAACACCACCACACACCTGAAGGACTGCCATGCGACTTGGCGACGGCCTGGCCCTCGATGCGGTCGCTACCTGGACCCCGGCGCGCCGAGAGACGGTGGCTGACATGGTCGCGGCTGGCCGTGTGACGGTCGACGAGGCTGCCGATTTCGGCCTCACCGAGGTTCCGGTATCCGATTTGGCCGCACCGGACATGGCGGTTCGCGCCGCCCGGCGAGCGCTCCTGGCGGCGGCATACGAGCCGGCGCGGCTCGGACTTGTCGTGCACGCGTGGACCTACCACCAGGGCCACGACTTCTGGTCACCGCCGCACTACATCGCAAAGAGTCTCGGCGCGCGCAACGCCCTACCTTTCGGTGTGCAGCAAATGTGCAACGCCGGTGCGATGGCGCTCGGCATCGCGGCCGGTCGACTGATCGTCGATCCGGATCTGGACGTTGCCCTGATCACAACGGCAGATCGGTTCGGTCTGCCGGGGTTCGACCGGTGGAGAGGTGACTACGCGGTGGTGTACGGCGATGCAGGTACCGCAGCGCTGTTGCGCCGTCGCGATCCCGGTGAGTCCGGTGGGCTGGTCCTGCGGGCACTAGCCTTCGCCACCGCGGCCGACTTCGAGGTGATGTACCGGGGCCGAGACGAATTCAGCCCGGCACCAGGGTGGCACAGCAAGCACATCGACGTCCGGCGGACCAAGAAGGCCTACCTTGAAACTTACGGCAACATGGACAACTTCAAGGTTGCAGCCACGGAATGCATAAGAAACGTAGTAACGCAGGCTGTAGGCGATGCCGGCATCGCCACCACTGATTCACGGATTCGCTATGTAGTGCTGCCCAGGCTAAGTGACAGCGTGCTCAACCTCATGTACGTCCCCATCCTAGAGGGCTGGGTCAAGGGCGACGTGCTGAAACTGCGCGAGTGCAGCGGACACCTCGGCGCCGGAGATATGATCGCGAATATCGCCTACATTTCGGATTCTGCGTTGTTAAGGGCCGGCGATATCGCCCTCGCGATCGGCGGGGGCGGCGGTTTCACCTGGTCGTGCGCCGTCATCCAAGCCGGCTGACGGTGCGTGTGCTCCGGCGGATCAACAACTGATGGGTGGACTACCGATGTCTTTACCGAGCGGGAACACCGAAAACACCGTACTTCGCCAAAATGCTGCTGCCCTGTGGGACCGCTGGCTGGTCATGTGGAACGAGAATCCAGAAATAGCGCACGAAATCATCGGTCCCGGTTATCGGGTACATCTGCCCACCGTGGGAGCGACTATCGACCCAGCACAGATACGAGACGCCGCCACGATGGCTGACTGGGTTCGCGCCTTCACTGGCAAGTTCGCTGATCTCCGATATCGAACTGACTTCGGCCCTGTGTCGGACGGTAATCTGGCGGTTTTCCGCTGGTCTGGTACCGCGATCTGCCTTGGCCGGACCGGATGGCCCATGGATATGGCAGGCGAGCCGATCACCTTCGTAGGAGTGGACATCCTGCGAATAGCAGACGGTCGAATTGTCGAGTGCTGGACGCAGGGATCGGTAACCGATCGCGCGGGTCACTCGCCCGCGTGACCGAGTGACCGCCCGAACGCTGGGTCAGGGTGTCGGGAGCGACGCGCTCAGCTGCACGTATACATCGAGTAGGTCGTCGGAGAGCCAGTACTCTGCGATGCGCCCGTCTTCCAGACGCAGGATGTCCACGCCACGTAGGGTGACACGCGTGCCTGGTGCGGCCGACGCGCTCGCCGGTCTGCCCGACTGCCAGATCCCTTGGTAGATCCACCGGCAAATGATGTGCTCATCTGTGACAAACGGTCCCAGCTCAGTGGCGATCAGGGAGCCGTCGGCGTAGGAGGAGCGATAGGCTGCGATCCACGCCACGAGGTCCACGCGGTCTCGTATCGTCGCAGGATCCGGCATCCCGTACTTGGGCAGGTGTAGCCGAACTTTGTCGGCGACAATCTTGTCGGCTATCGCGTAATTACCGTTCCAGAGCTCCATCCAATGTTCCCACAGCGCGACCTGTGGTTGTGTTGTCGGAGAATTTCCGGTTTCAATCACGAGTCCTCCCCGTGAGCGTTTTAGTCGAGCCCCGCCGACGTGGCGGAAGATGTGTCCCACACAGCGAGCGCCCGCCGCTGGATCTCAGGGGAGAAATTCTCTTTGAACGCTGTACTGCGTGGGCGCTTCGCCGCATCGTGGTCCTGCAGGCAGTCGTAAGCGACCTTGGGTCCACCGGCGCCGAATTTTTCCTCGTCAGAGTAGAAGATATGCAGCGGTGTAACGCGCTGGTCTTCAATGAGCAGCTGCCCGCGGGTGGGATGATTACGGGTGTGGAAAGCCCAGAGCAAGTCTCGCAGATCGGTGGGGTCGATGTCATCGTCGAGCACCATGATCCGGGTGATCCAGTAGCCCACTTTCGGGCGAAGCACGGTCTGGGCGATGGCCCGAGTCAGCATCCGGGTACTGGTGTACGGACTGCGCCTCTTCCAGTCGCGTGGCACGGTGACCACAAGTAGGTTGATGGCGCTCTCCGGGACGATCCATACGTTGGTGATCGGCAGATCTGCGGAACGTAGGGTGCACAGTGCCTCGGCAGCGTAACTGATCCCGACTGCGGTGTGGTCCTCCTCGACTGGCTTTCCAGCGGACACCACTGGTAGAATTGGATCATCGCGATGAGTGATCGCACTGATGTGGAAAACTGGCCACGGTGCAGGTTTGCCCGTGAGGTAGCCAAAGTATTCACCCATCGGCCCTTCGAGCGCGGTTTCATCGCACGCTACATGGCCCTCGATGACGATTTCGGCGGTCGCGGGGGCCTCCAGATCGACCGTCTTGCAACGCACAACTTCGAGTGGCTCGCCGAAGTAGGCACCGAGATAGCCGGCTTCGTCCACGCCGGAGGGTAGGCCCATTCCGCACGCGAACGGGATGGCCGGCTCGCATCCCTGGACAAGCGCGAACGGCATCGGCTCACCGCGGTCCCGCCACATCTGAAAGATTTTTCCGACATCCTGCAGTGGGCGTATCATGCCTACCATGGTCTGCCCGTCCAGCATCATCACCCGAGCGATCGACCAGTTCGTCCACGTCCCGTCGGGGGTGCGGACCACAATTGCGCCCCAGGTATTGATGTAGCGGCCTCCGTCCCCGTCATGAATGAGTGGCACCGGAAATTTTTTCAAGTCGGCCTCTGTACCCGGTAACACGTTCTGCTGGCACGGGCCAGAATCCACAATGACCGGCGGTATCGGGATCAGCTGCTTGGCCGTCGCCAGTTCCTCGACGATCTCCAACGGGTGCGTCGCCGGGTCCAGGCCCAGCGCCATCGCCACGCGGGCGTAGCGAGCTTCGGGAAGCGAGCTCAGCGCGCCAGGCGCGCCGAGCACCCGGAAACCGGGCTCGTACCCGCGAATGTTGGTAAACAGTGGTGCCGGGTCGCGGTTCTCGACACTCCATCGGATCACCGCGCCGATCTCGAGATGCGTGTCGACCTCGGCGCGGACCTCGCGCAGATCGCCCAGACCGGCCAGTGCGGCTAGGTGCTCACGCAGGCTCTTCACGTGCTTTTTCATAACCGGCTTCCGGCCTCTTTGGCGGACGGCACCGGCCAACGCGGGAAAGCCTCGGTGTCGATATCGAACAGGTCCAACACCCTGCCGATGGTCTGGTCCACCAGCTCGTCGACGGTGGCCGGACGAGTGTAGAAGGCCGGTACCGGGGGCGCGATGATGCCACCGTTCTCGGTGACCGTGGCCATGTTGCGCAGGTGGGTCAGTGTCAACGGAGTCTCGCGGACCATCAACACCAGTCGGCGCCGCTCCTTCAGCGTCACATCCGCGGCCCGGGCAATCAGCGTGTCGCAGGTGCCGGTCGCGATCTCGGCAAGGGTCTTCACTGAACACGGCGCGACGACCATCCCTCGGGTGCGAAACGAGCCGCTGGCCAGCGACGCGCCCACGTCGTCGGGGGAGTAATAGGTATCCGCCAGGGCGAGTACCTCTCTCGCAGTCATGTCGCTTTCGTGCGCCAGGGTCAGCCGGGCCGCACGCGACATCACCAGATGAGTCGTTACTTCAGTGGCGCGGAGCGCTTGAAGTATCCGAATACCGTAGACGATACCCGTTGCGCCACTTATCCCCACGATGATCCTCGGCGAGGCCGGCGACCATCGATGATTGCCGAGCAGGGACCTGTCCCGAATCATGAACATTCGTTCCTCCACCGGTTAACCGTCGCAGTATTCGGCGACTCACTCGACGCTGTCGTCCAGCTGTCTTAGTTCCCGGGCTTTTCGACGATCGCGGTGGACCAACCAAAGCCGCCTCCCGCGCCAGCGATGATCGCAATCTCACCGGGACGGAGCATTCCACTTTCCACGATGTCTGCCATGTTTGCGAGCATGTCTCCTGAGCCCAGGTGTCCGGTCCGGCCACCGAGCAGGATGTGCTCGGCTTTGAGATCGCTCTCCACAACGTTGAGGTACATCAACTCGATGAGCCGGGGACCCATACGAGGCACCGCGACAAACCGGATCCGTGGATCGTCCGCCTCCAGTTCCGCCTCGACCAACGCCTGATTCAGCGACGCGCGGACATGTAAACGCGATGCTGCACCGAAGGAGTCCTTGCCGTGCACGTCATAAAATTGTTTCCTCTGGTCGTTTGTGTCCCAGTTGTCTTTACCGAGCATCGGTGATGGCGTAAACGGCGCATCTCCGCGTTCCATCCCCTCGAGCCAGCTCGCCGAGGAGTGGGTCATCGAGAGCAGGAGAAGATCGTCCGAGGTCCCGTCCCGACGGTGCAGCAACGCGGCGGTGGCGCCGTCGCCGTATCCGATGTCGGGGTGCATCGTCCATCGATCCCAGACTGGCGCGCCGTACTTCTCCGCGGTGGTGACCAGCGCGGCGGACGTTTCTTCATCGGCGAGGAGGCCGGTCGCCGCCAGGTAAAGGCCCGTTGCGCCGCCCGTGCACATTGCCTGGATGCCGAACGGGAGGGCCGAAGCCGGGAGGTGAAGTTCATTCGCGATGTAGTGAGCAGGTGACCACTTGTCATGGCCCTGGTGGTAGACCCACGCATGCGCCAACATGCCGATCTTAGCTGAGTCCCAGCGGGCCCGAGTCAATGCCTTACGCCCGGCTAGGACGGCCATCTGAGGTGGGGCCAGATCCGCGGACACCGGAAGCGCGGTCACTCCCTGCCGTCCAACCGCGCTCGCATTCAACAGACCGGCGCGGACCGCATATTCCACGGTCTCACAAGTTTCCGGAATCCAGGTGGTTACCGCCTTGATTCCCAGGCCGCCGTCGAACCTCATGGTCCAACTCCTCGCTCGTCGGGGGCGTCGCCGGCCCGTCCTGTGCCCGTCACACAGGTACAGATCTCCTAGTCGCACGAACGGATACAGGGCGGAGGTCGGGCAACCGGACTGGCCGGCGAGCTACCTAGCTACTACTGAGTAACTGGCCGTAGGGTGCGACTAGGCACTCGAATGGTTCCCGGTTACGTTGCATGCCAGGCCGGGACACCGTGGGGAGGTGGACGCCGTGATGGCAGCGCGACTGGTGATCGGCCTGGGGCTGACCGTCCTGACGCTTGTCTTCGCCGGCCGCCGGGTGCGGTGGCTGTACACCCTGATCCGTTCCGGGCAGCCGACGGGCGGCCGCGCCGCGGACCTGGGCGCGCGGCTACGGACCCAGCTGGTGGAGGTGTTCGGGCAGCGACGGTTGTTGCGCTGGACGATCCCGGGTCTGGCGCACTTCTTCACCTTCTGGGGATTCGTCGTCCTGATCACCGTCTACATCGAGGCCTACGGGGTGCTGTTCGACGAGAACTTCGCCATCCCGCTGATCGGGCACTCGCCAGTGCTGGGCTTCCTGCAGGACTTCATCGCACTCGCCGTCCTGGCGTCGATCATCACGTTCGCGGTGATGCGGGTGCGGCAGGCTCCGGAGCGCAGGCAGCGGGCGTCGCGATTTTACGGCTCGCACACCAGCGGCGCGTGGCTGATCCTATTCATGATCTTCAACGTGATCTGGACGTTGTTCCTGTTCCGGGGCACCGAGGTGAACAACGGCACGTTCCCCTACCGCTCCGGCGCGTTCGCCTCGGACGGTGCAGCCGCGCTGCTGGCGCCGCTGGGCGCGGTGACCAACCAGGTACTGGAGACAGTGGGCCTACTGCTGCACATCGGCGTCATGCTGGCATTTCTGATGATCGTGCTGTACTCCAAGCACCTGCACATCTTCATCGCGCCGATCAACGTGGCTACCAAGCGGATGCCCAAGGCGCTGGGCCCACTGCTGCCGATGGAGTCCGGTGGCAAACTGATCGACTTCGAGGACCCGGGCGAGGACGACGTCTTCGGTCGCGGCAAGATCGAGGACTTCACCTGGAAGGGCATGCTGGACTTCGCGACCTGCACCGAGTGCGGTCGCTGCCAGAGCCAGTGCCCGGCGTGGAACACCGGCAAGCCGCTGTCCCCCAAACTGGTGATCATGGATCTGCGGGATCACCTGTTCGCCAAGGCGCCCTACCTGATCGGTGACCAGGCAGTACCTGACCACAGCGACGTCGATGTGCTGGCGCTGGCCGCGGGCAACGGGCACCACGTGCCCGAGTCGGGCTTCGGCCGGGTTCCCGGATCGGGTCCGGAGCAGGCCGCCCGCCCGCTGGTGGGTACCGCCGAAACCGGCGGGGTGATCGATCCGGACGTGCTGTGGTCCTGCACCACCTGCGGGGCCTGTGTCGAGCAGTGCCCGGTGGACATCGAGCACGTCGACCACATCGTCGATATGCGGCGCTACCAGGTGTTGATCGAGGCGGAGTTCCCCACCGAGCTGGGCACGCTGTTCCGCAATCTGGAGAACAAGGGCAACCCGTGGGGGCAGAACCAATCCGCCCGGATGGCTTGGGCGAAGGGTCTGGACTTCGAGGTCCCGCAGTTGACCGAAGAGACGCTGCCCGACGACGTGGAGTACCTGTTCTGGATCGGCTGCGCCGGTGCCTATGACGACAACGCCAAGCGGACGGTGCGGGCCACCGCCGAGCTGCTGCACATCGCCGGCGTCAACTACGTGGTGCTCGGGGACGGTGAGACCTGCAACGGCGATCCGGCCCGCCGATCGGGCAACGAGTTCTTGTTCCAGATGCTGGCGCAGCAGAACGTGGAAGTGCTCAACACGGCTTTCGAAGGCAGAGAGCCGGGCCGTCGCAAGATCGTGACGACGTGCCCGCACTGCTTCAACACGCTGGGCCGGGAGTACCCGCAACTCGACGGGCACTATGAGGTGGTCCACCACACTCAGCTGCTCAACCAGTTGGTTCGGGACAAGCGGCTAGTGCCGGTCCCGGCTGCCGACGGGCCCGCGGTGACCTACCACGATCCGTGTTACCTGGGCAGGCACAACGAGGTCTACTCACCGCCCCGCGAGCTGGTCGGCGCGTCCGGTGCGCAGCTGACCGAGATGCCGCGCCACGGTGACCGTTCGATGTGCTGCGGCGCCGGGGGCGCCCGGATGTGGATGGAGGAGCGCATCGGCAAGCGGGTCAACCTCGATCGGGTCGACGAGGCGATCGCCACCGGGACGTCCGCGATCGCCACCGGCTGCCCGTTTTGCCGGGTCATGCTCACCGACGGCCTCACCACCCGCGCCTCCGAAGGCACCGCCGCCAACCAGACCGAAGTCCTGGACGTAGCCCAACTCCTACTCACCAGCGTCAAGCGGGGGTCGACACCGCCAAAAGGTTCCGAATAGCGCTTCCAGCAAGGCCGAAACCGCTATTCGGTTCCGGATGGCGGCTCGGCCCGATCGAGCAGAATGAGTACGTTGTCACGGAGCTGGTTGAGGTTTGCGCCCAGCTTGACGAGCACTTGGGCAGCCAGGCCCTCATCCTCGCGGATCATGCCGAGTAGGACGTGTTCGGTGCCGAGGAAGTTGTGGCCTAGCCGCAGGGCTTCGCGCAGCGCCAGCTCCAGCACCTTTTTGGCCTGCGGCGTGAACGGTATGTGACCTCGCGGAGTCGCCTCACCGCAACCGACTGTCTCCTCGACCTCGGTGCGGACAGCATTCAGCGTGACGCCAGCCTGCTGGAGAGCTTGCCCAGCGACGCCCCCACCTTCGGCAAGCAGACCTAGCAGAAGGTGCTCAGTGCCCATGTAGTCATGGCGCAACGTCCGGGCCTCCTCCTGGCCGAGCACAACGGCCTGTCGCGCTCGGGAGGTGAACCGCTTGAACGCATGCCCCTTGGCGGCCTCGACACCGCTGACGAATTTGCCGATGAATGAGCGCAGCGCGGAATGACGCTGCTGGGCCGCCTGCTTGCTGACGCCGAGCGCGGCGCCGATCTGGGACCACGAGCACCCGACGGACCGGGCTTGCTGGACGAAGTGGTCGAGCAGCTTCTCCCCGACGTCGGCCAACTCCTGTTGCCGGCGCGCCGCTCCGGCCAGCAAGTCAAGCGGGTCAAGGCTCTGCGTTTGAGCCCGAGTCTGGCTGATGAGTTCGTCGAGCGTCATGCGTCAACTATCACTTGACGCGGGCCGTCTCGTCAAGGGCTGGTTGACGCTCCGGTCAGCGATGGGTGTCGACGCGCTGGAAATTGAGGTACGCCCTCGACGGGGTGGGCCCGCGCTGCCCTTGGTAGCGGGAGCCCACGCCGGCACTGCCGTAGGGATGCTCGGCGGGGCTGGACAGCCGGAACAGGCACAGCTGCCCGATCTTCATTCCGGGCCACAGCGTGATCGGCAGGTTCGCCACATTCGACAGCTCCAGAGTGATGTGACCGCTGAAACCGGGATCGATGAAGCCAGCCGTGGAGTGGGTCAGCAACCCGAGACGGCCCAGGCTCGACTTGCCTTCAAGCCGCCCGGCCAGATCGTCAGGCAAGGTGATCTGCTCGAACGTCGACCCGAGCACGAACTCGCCGGGATGAAGCACGAAGGGCTCGTCACCCTGCGGCTCCACCAGTGAGGTCAGCTCGTCCTGCTGCAACGACGGGTCGATGTGGGTGTACTTGGTGTTGACGAACACGCGGAAGTAGCGGTCCAGCCGGACGTCGATGCTGGAGGGCTGGAGCAACTTCATGTCGAACGGCTCGATACCCAGGCGTCCAGCATCGATCTCGGCCCGCAGATCCCGATCGGACAGCAACACGCCGACACCCTAGTCGGCGGTCCGGGTCGCCACCCGCCACAGCCCTCATCACTGACGCCGCTTGAACCCCAACGGTCACTCAGACCTCACAAGCCCCTGACGGTCCTGGGTAGATCCGCCGCGGAGGGGGGGGGGGGGGGGGGGGGGGGGGGGGGGGGAGGGCGGCGCGCGGGGCCGGACGCGGAGGGGGGCAAGCCGGGGAAAAGGAGAAGGAGAGCGAAAAGGGAAGCA
>JAICSB010000587.1 GCA_025937115.1 Pseudonocardiaceae bacterium
CCGGTTGCGTGGCGTCTCGCCGAGTCCACTGTCATGGCCGCATACATCGTGGCGACGGCCGGCAAGGTGAGACCGCGAAGCGGCGAGAGACCGTAGAGCCGGAGCACCGGTCCCTGGGTAGCGGTCATTGCGGTCCACGCGACGAATCCGGCCGCGGTGAGTCGTGGCGATCGCCTGGCCAGCCCGGTGAATGCTGCGATCGGCGGGACGACGTAGAGCAGGCCCAGCCCGGCGAGCGTGCCGGCGAGCAGCAGTGGTGAGCGACGTAGCTGGGTGTAAGCGCTGCGGGTCACCATGGTCCACAGATCTGCCAGGTGGGGGTACGGCCGGACACTGCGGACCTCGGGTGGGTCGCTTGTGAAGCCCAGCCAGGTTCGCGCGCCGGAGCGTTTGAGCAGCCGGCCCAGGGCCACGTCGTCGATGAGGTTCCCGCGGACGCGGGCGAGGCCCCCAGCGTGCACCAGGGCCGTCCGGCGGACCAGGACGCAGCCGCCCGCGGCCGCAGCGGTCCGGCTTCCGGGCCGGGTGACCCGAGGGAACGGGTAGAGCTGAGCGAAGAAGTAGACGAACGCCGGCACGAGGACGCGTTCCCAGCCGGTCTGTGTGCGCAGTAGTGCCATCAGCGACACGAGGTCTCGATCGTCTGCCAGTGCAGTGGCGACGAGCCGGCGCACCGACCCGGGGTGGTGGGCGATGTCGGCGTCGGTGAGTAGCAGGAACTCGACCCCGGCGGCACTGGCCGACTCAACGCCGCGCTGGACGGCGTTGAGCTTGCCCGTCCACCCCGGGGCTGGCGGTGAGGCCGTTAGCACGGTCAGCGAAGCTCGTCCGCCACCGCGCTGAGCGAGGGTGTGGGCGAGTGCCCCGGTGCCGTCGGTGCTCCCGTCGTCGACCAGCCACACCGCGAGATCACCTGGGTAGTCCTGCGCGAGCAGCGTGGGCAGCGTCTCGGGAAGCACTGCTGCTTCGTCGCGCGCCGGCACGATGACTCCGACACTGGGCCAGTGGCCGGGTTCCGGTGGATCGGCCGGCAGGCGGGGCGAAGCGAGCCAGAAGCCGCCGTGCCCGATGACGAGATAGGTCCAGGCCACAGCAGACGCCGTCGCAAGGCGGCCGAGCAGCGGCATCCGTCGAGCATGCCACTCCCGCCAGCACAGCGGCGAGCTGCCCAGCGGTAGTGAATGTGATGCAAGTCACAAAGGGAAGGTCGGGTGCGTAGCCGCAACGATCTCTGGGAACGCCACCGAGGGTCGGAAGACGAGCTGGGTCATCGGAGGGAAACATTGTGGCCGCACCGAAGGTTGCCGATTATCTGCTGAGCCGCTTACGGGACTGGGGCGTACACACCGTCTTCGCATATCCCGGCGACGGGATCAACGGCCTGCTCGCGGCCTGGGGTCGGGCGGACAACAAACCGCAGTTCGTGCAGGCCCGGCATGAGGAGATGGCGGCTTTCGAAGCGGTCGGCTACGCGAAGTTCACCGGGCAACTCGGGGTCTGCGCAGCGACCTCAGGGCCTGGTGCGATCCACCTGCTCAACGGGCTCTATGACGCCAAGCTCGACCACGTGCCGGTCTTGGCGATCGTCGGGCAGACCAATCGCAGCGCGATGGGCGGCTCCTACCAGCAAGAGGTCGACCTGCTGAGCCTGTTCAAGGACGTCGCCAGCGACTACGTGCAAATGGTCACCGTCCCGGAGCAACTACCCAATGTGCTGGACCGGGCGATCCGGATCGCGTTGGCCCGGCGAGCACCGACCGCGGTGATCGTGCCCGCCGATGTGCAGGAGCTTGAGTATTCTCCGCCGACTCACGAGTTCAAGATGGTGCCGTCCAGTCTGGGGATCCGCTGGCCGGAGCTGGCGCCGGATCAGGATGCACTGCGCCAGGCGGCGGAGATCCTCAACGCCGGCCGTAAAGTCGCCATCCTGGCGGGTTCCGGTGCCCGGGGAGCTACTGCGGAGCTGGAGCAGGTTGCCGACCTGCTCGGTGCCGGGGTGGCTAAAGCGCTGCTCGGCAAGGACGTGCTTTCCGACGAACTGCCGTATGTCACCGGATCGATCGGGCTGCTCGGGACACGCCCGAGCTACGAGATGATGCGCGCGGCTGACACCTTGCTGACTGTCGGGTCGAGCTTCCCCTATACCCAGTTCATGCCCGAGTTCGGCCAGGCCCGGGCGGTACAGATTGACCTCGATCCGGCCATGATCGGCATGCGTTATCCCTACGAGCTGAATCTGGTGGGCGATGCCGCGACCACCTTGCGTGCCCTGCTCCCGATGCTGGTCGCCAAGGGTGACCGATCCTGGCGCGAGAGCATCGAGTCGGATGTGGCTCGCTGGTGGGAGACCATGGCGATGGAGGCAGGCGTCGAGGCGCACCCGATCAACCCGATGCGGCTGTTCTCCGAGCTGAGCGACCGGCTGCCGGACAATGCGATCGTCACAGCGGACTCCGGGTCGTCAGCCAACTGGTATGCGCGGCAGTTGAAATTTCGGGGCCGTATGCGCGGGTCCCTGTCGGGCAACCTCGCCACTATGGGGCCTGGAGTGCCCTACGGGATCGGGGCGAAGTTCGGCTGCCCGGACCGGCCGGTGATCGTGTTCGCCGGGGATGGCGCG
>JAICSB010000519.1 GCA_025937115.1 Pseudonocardiaceae bacterium
CGCAAGATCCGCGACGCCCGGATCCCCTACCGGATTCCCGACGCGGAAGCGCTGCCGCACCGGCTGCCGGGTGTGCTGCGTGTGATTTATCTTATCTTCACCGAGAGTTATGCGGATAGCACCGGCCCCGAGCTGGTCCGCGACGACCTGGCCGAGGAGGCGATCCGGCTGGCCCGGATCCTGCACCGGCTGCTACCCGGGCATCGCGAGGTCACCGGACTGCTCGCGTTGCTACTGCTGATCGACGCCCGCCGGGCGGCCCGCACCAGCCCGGCAGGCGAGCTGGTGCTGCTCGCCGACCAGGACCGCGCACTGTGGGACCGCGCCCTGATCGAGGAGGGCCGGGCGCTGGTCGTGACCGCGCTGCGCGGCGGCGCACCAGGGCTTTACACGTTGCAGGCCGCGATCGCCGCTCTGCACGACGAGGCGGCCAGCATCGCGACCACCGACTGGCCGCAGGTTGTCGCGCTGTATGACGTGCTCGGCTCGGTGGCTCCGTCGCCGCTGGTGGCACTCAACCGAGTGGTGGCGGTCGCGATGGTCGACGGCCCGGCGGCCGGTCTGGCGCTGCTTGACGAGCTGGCCGGTCTGGACGCCTATCACTTGCTGCACGCCACCCGGGCTGATCTGCTGCGGCAGCTCGGTCGTCCGGCTGAAGCCGCGACCGCCTATCGCCGAGCCCTGGACCTAGTAGGTAACGATCCCGAACGCTCATTCCTGACCCGCCGCCTAGCCTCAGTCTCCGGCGTAAGTGACTGCCAACTGGAACCTTTTCGCGGCCAGGACGGGCTGTGACCCGCGAAGTGGAGCCTTTTCGCGGTGGCCGCCAGCTATGGCGCGGGTGCGAGGCGGACGCAGCAATGGGGAGGGACCGGGTCCAGGCGGGCGGTGAGGCCGGTGTGCCCCAGGCCATCGAGGAGACCCTCGAGCAGGCGTAGGTTCATTCCGCATACGAGTTTGGTGTACGCCTGCGCCAGCGTGTGGAACGGGCAGTTGACGAGTGCGATCTCCCCGGCTTCGATACGGGGCTCGAAACCGTATGCCTCGAGTACCCGTAGCGCAGCGTTCCGGTCGATGTCAGCGTCGGGGCCGCGCGCCGTTTCGCCGAGCTCCTTGCCCAGCTGGTAGGCCCGCTGGTCGAGGATCGCCCGCGGTGAGCTTCCGGAGCGTTCGGCGTCTTCGAGCGCACCGGACAACAGCTGGCCGGCGAGGTCGTAGCGGCGCTGGGGCAGTGACACGGCTACGTGGTGCTGCGACCGCTGGTAGAGCTTCGCCGGCCGGCCCGCGCCGGGGCCGGTGCGGCCGGTGCGGCGCTCGTAGATCACGTCGAGGAGGTCCTCATCGACCAGCCGGTCGAGGTGAAACGCCACGGTGGTGCGCGGCAGTTCCAGGGTTGCGGCGGCATCGTCGCGGCTGACCGGTGCGGGTTGGCGCACCACGTAGTCGTACAGCCGGCGACGGGTCGGCTCGTCCAGTGCGGCGATCGCTGCGATCTGTGCTTCCCGGGACTCCATTCTAGAACCAACTCCTGTTGACGAAGCGGTCATGCAAGTTCTAACGTTAGCGTATCATGTTGTTAGAAGTGCGAGGAGACTGGAAATGAGCGAGCAGCTCGTGGTAGTCGGTGTTGACGGTTCCCCGGCCAGCTACACGGCGCTGCGGTGGACCCTGGCGCACGCCGGGCGCACCGGCGCTCAGGTGTGTGCGGTCCGCTGCTGGACACCGGTATTGGCCAAGGGATGGGAAGCGGCAGTCACCGCTCAACGGGTGCCGCCCATCATCGAGCAGAAAGCGCGGGCCGAGCGTGAACTCGCCCAGGTCGTAGCGGCCGCACTGGCGCGGGTTCCCACTCATCCGACGCAGGTGCAGCAAAGGGCGGTCCGAGGACCGGCTGGCCCGGGACTTGTCGCTGAGGCCGCTGGTGCAGACCTGCTGGTCGTCGGCCACGGCCACCGGTCGATCGAGATGCTGCACCGATCTGTGACCTGGTACTGCGCGCTGCACGCAACCTGCCCAGTGCTGGTCATTCCTCCCACGTGGGCCACCCGGAGGACGCTGACGTCGGCCATTGCGGAGGTATTCGCGTGACATCATTGCCCGAGCGATCAGCGCCCGTGCGCCACTCGAGCCTTAGAGTCGTCTCGCCCAGGAAGGAAGTGGACCTGTTAGCGGCGGAGCAAGCGGTGACCGATCTGTTGATCGCGCTGGGTAAGGACCCGACATCTGAACACCTGTCCGACACCCCACGGCGAGTCGCCCGCTCCTTCGCCGAGCTGCTCACCCCGCGGGAGTTCGACCTGACGACCTTCCCGAACGACGAGGGCTACGACGAGCTGGTGCTCGCCAAGAGCATCCCGGTGCAGTCGCTGTGCGAGCACCACCTGCTGCCGTTTCACGGGATCGCCCACGTCGGTTACCTGCCCGGTGAGCGCATCCTGGGCCTGTCGAAGCTGGCCAGAGTCGTCGAAATGTTCGCCCGTGACCTGCAGGTTCAGGAGCGCCTGACCCAGCAGGTCGCCGACGCACTGCAGGAGCACCTGGCGCCCAAAGGGGTCGCCGTAGTGATTGAAGCCGAGCATTTGTGTATGTCACTGCGGGGCGTCCGTGCCACCGGCTCGCGCACCGTGACCTCAGCCCTGCACGGAGTACTGCGCGCCGACGCTCGCTCCCGGCAGGAGTTCTTCGCGCTAGCCGGCGTGGGCCGCTGACCGCCGTCGCCCTGTTCGGTCACGGTGTCGCGGATGCTGGTTAATTGTCGCGCGGGTCGCCATCACCGGTCTCGTCTGGCTGCACCGCAAGTGCCGCGGTTTCACTCGGTGCGGGTGGGTGCCCGTTGCCGCCGATGTGCGCTTCGGTTCGCATCCGGGCTGCCATGTGCGGGTAGTGCAGTTCGAAGGCGGGCCGTTCGGAGCGGATCCGGGGGAGTTCGGTGAAGTTGTGCCGTGGTGGTGGGCAGGAGGTCGCCCATTCCAGCG
>JAICSB010000156.1 GCA_025937115.1 Pseudonocardiaceae bacterium
AGCGCTAGTTGCAACTGTTCGTCGCTGGCACCGGCTGCCACCGCGTGGACCAGGCTGTGCACCAGCGACCCGGTGACCGCGGGCAGCGCCCGGACGTCCTCGCCGCCGTGCCGGGTGAGCAACCAGCGCAAAGGGCAGCTCGACACCAGCTCCACCAGCGACGGTGACACCCGGGCCGGCTCACCCGGCATCCGCAGCGGGGCGTCAGTTGACAACGGTCCTAACCCGTACCAGACATCGGGGTGCGCGCCGGGTACCCCGGCATGCGCGAGCTGCGCCAAACCGGCCGCGGCGCTGCCCCGCCGCACGGTGTCCTCGGCGGGATCACAGCACACTCGGCGCAGCTCCGCGACGAGCTCGGGGAGGATCAGCCCGCGTTCCCGAGGTTGGACCGGTCGCTCGGGCGTCGATGCGTCGGTGCCCGCGAGCTCATCGAGAAACCGAGACGGCTGTTCGTCCTCTCCACGCACCGCGCTGACCAGCAACCTGTGCCGCGCTCGGCTGGCGGCCACCAGCAGCAGCCGCCGTTCTTCAGCCAGCATCGGCGCGGTGCGCGAGACCGTGGTGGAGTCGACGCCCGCGGTGATGTCGACCAGATGTTCCACGCCGAGCAGGGATCCGCGCAGCCGCAGGTCTGGCCAACTGCCCTCCTGCACCCCAGGAACCGCGACGAGTGACCACTCCCGGCCGGCTGCGGCATGCACGGTCGCCACGGTGACTGACTCGCCCTGTGGCGACCGCGCGGCTAGCGAGTCGCCGGGTATCTGCTGGTTAGTGAGGTAGTCGCAGAAGCCGAGCAGGCCGGCCGGACCCCCGTCGGCGCCGGGTAGCCGATCGGCGTACCGCGCGGCGGCGTCGAACAGCGCGACCACTGCGTCAAGGTCCCGATCGGCCTGTGCACCAGCCGTGCCGCCGCGCGCCGCGATGGCTGCCCAACGCTGCGCGAATCCGCTGGCCTGCCACAGCTGCCACAGCACTTCCTCAGCGCTGTCCCCTCGCCGGGCCGCCGCAGCCGTGGCGGTGAGCAGGCTTGCGAGCCTCGCCGCCGGCGCCGCGGTGTGCTCGTCCAGCCCGTGGATGCCTGGCTCGCGGTCCGTGCGCAGCAGGTCGACCAGCAGTGCGCCGCTAGTCCGCACATCCCCGGCGACGAGCTCGCGGCGGCGCAGCTCCCGGCGCAGCCGGCGCAATGCCAGCGGGTCGGCTCCGCCCAGCGGGGAGGTCAGCAGCGCAGCTGCGGTTTCCTCGTCAAGAGCGCCTGGTTGTACCGCGCAGCGCAACACCGCCAGCATCGGTAGCACCGCGCCTTGACGGGCCACCGGCAGCTCCTCGCGCGGCGCCGCTACTGGCACGCCCGCCGCGAGCAACGCCCGGCGCAGTACCGGCAGCGCCCGCGCGGTCGAGCGCACCAGTACCGCCATGTCCGACCAGGGCACGCCGTCGAGCAGATGGGCGCGGCGAAGCTGATTGGCCACCCAGGACGCCTCGGTCGCGGCGGACCCGAAGACCCGAACGGCGACCTCCCCGCCGGCCTGCTGCCCCACCGGACCGAGCAGAGCGCCACGTGGGCCCGGCAACCGGCTGGCGAGCCGGGAGACGGCGGTCCGCACCGCCGGGGCCATCCGGTGATCGATGGACAGCCGGATGGCTGGGCGATTGCCGGTGGTGAGCAAGCCGGGGTCCGCGCCGCGGAAGGAGAAGATCGTCTGGTCAGGATCGCCGAACAGCAGCAGCTCGTGGGCGCCCGCGCCGAGCCGATTCACCAACGCGGCCTGCAACGGATCGAGGTGTTGGGCATCGTCGACGATCAGGTGACGCACCCGGTCGGCTTCCCTGCGCATCACCTCAGCATCGGTGTCGAGCACCAGCAACGCCGCGGATACCAGTTCAGCGGCGTCCAGGGCGGGCGCGGTCGCTTGCGGGGCGGCGGTACCCACCGACCCGCGTAACAGCATCACCTGCTCGTAGGTGCGGAAAAAGCGCCCGGCGGCCGCCCACTCGTGGCGCCCCGTGGTGCGGCCCAGCGCGATGAGGTCCTCCGGTGCGAGCCCGCGCTCCGCGGCGCGCATCAGCAGATCCCGCAGCTCAGTCGCGAAGGCCGGCAAACCCAACGCCGGTCGCAGCCGCGCCGGCCAGCCTCGGCCGCCAATCGCACGCTGACCCGCCAGCAACTCCCGGATCACCACGTCCTGATCGGGGCCGGACAGCAACCGGGGCGGCGGCAGATCCTGCAGCTGCGCCTGCGTGCGCAGCACGGCGAAGGCGTAGGAGTGCACGGTGCGCACCAGCAGTTCCCGCACTGTCGGCGTCACCCCGTGCGCCACGAGACGCTCGACGATGCGATCCCGCAAGTCGCCGGCAGCCCGGCGGCTAGAGGTGAGGACCAGCACCCGCTCGGGATCCACCCCGCGAAGCACCCGATCCGCCACGGTGTGCGCCACCAGGGTGGTCTTGCCGGTGCCCGGGCCGCCCAGCACCCGCAACGGACCACCAGCGTGTTCCAACACGCCGCGCGCGTCCGGACCCCAGACGGCCGCCTGGGCCGCGGCGGTGACGGTGACGGAACGAACCAAGACGGGCACGGAGCGCATGCAACCACGCCACTCCGACAGTCCGCGGTGCGGGAGGATGCTGGCGATGAACGTCGACGATGTGGAGCGGGTACGCGGCGTGGTAGCAGCCATCCCAGCGGGCTCGGTACTCGCGTACGGCGAGGTCGCCGCCCGCGCCGGGCTCCCGGGCCGCGCCCGCCTGGTGGGCCGGATCCTCGCCGAGGATGGCCACGACCTGCCCTGGCACCGGGTACTCCGCGCCGACGGAACCCCCGCGCCACATCTCGCCGCCAAGCAACTGGCACGCCTGCGCGACGAGGGTGTGCCAGCCGAAGGAGGGCGTGTCTCGATGCGCCGCTACCGCACTCGGCACTGACCAAGATCGCTGTTTCGGAAGAATCAGCCGCGCTCCACCGCGGCTACTTCTTCCCATTTCGTGATCACTCGCGGTCGTTGCCGGGCTTTCGAGTGTCTGAGGCCGGCTCGGCCGGCTGAGGGGGCAAGCTGGCGTCGGCAGCGCGGGGTGACTCGGGGATGAAGCCCTCAGGATGCTGGGCGGTAGACCTGCAGCAAGACGCCGCTGGCGTAGCGCACCAGGTCGGTGAGCTCAAGCGTGATCTTGTCCCACTGGTCGGGGAAGATCGTCAGGCCGCCACCGATCATGACCGGGTAAACCATCAGCCTCAGCTCGTCGACCAGGCCGCAAGCCAACAGGGTGCGCACGAGTGTCGCGCTGCCAGCGACGAGGATCGGGCCACCGTCGCCCTTCTTCAGACTGGCTACGGCGGCGGGGACGTCACCGGTGACCGCTGTGGCGTTCCATCCAAGCTCACCAACCGTAGTCGTGACGATTTGTTTAGGCATGGCGTTGATCTTGTCCGCAAACTCCCCCGTTCGTTGCGGCCATGCCGTCGAGAAGCCCTGGTAGGTGATCCGTCCGAGCAGCAGCGACTCGGCTTCGAGGGTTTCCTGGAGTTTGTAGGCGTACAGCTCAGGGACGCCGTACGGCATGGTCCAGCCGGAGTGCGGGTGCGTCGGCTCACCGCCAGGTGCCTCGACGACGCCGTCGAGGGTGATGAACTCAGTAACGATCAAGGTGCGCATGCAAAATCCTCTCTCTGCGTGTCAGATGTTGGACCCCGCGGCGGGGTAGAAATCATCGCTTGCACCTAGACTGATCGTAGTAACTGCTCGCCTGCTCGCGTTCTCAAGATCGTCAAAAGTGAGCGATGACCGCGCAGGATCGCACGGCCAGTACACAGCTCCGGTCCCCACATTCGCGCGATCGACTCGACGGATCGCGTCATTGCTGCCGCCAGCATCAGTCAATTTGCGAGAGCCGATGATATCGTTGCGCTGTCCTCATAGCTGAGCATGTTACGATATGTAAATCATCCGGAAACTCTGGGATACAGATTGCTACCCACGCCTGTCTCAGTGTCGTAGACCGAGCGTGAATCCCCACAGCGTTGGCCACATCGTCCCAGGTAGCAGTGGTTCCTAGACGATGCTCGACTGAGTCCAACTGTGAACGGCGTGTTACGTTGGCCGCACCGTCGTCTCAGCAACGATGTGAGCAGCAGCTGCCCATCTTGAAGGCCAAGAAACCACCGTCTAGGGTAGGTGAGCTAGCCCCCCTGAATGATTACCCTCAGAAGAGGTGGCGTCCGTGCCCGATACCCGCGACGAAGGCTCGAGCGTTGGAATGGACACCGACTTCGCCGATTCGCTCCTGCGCATCGGCAGGTATTTCCAGCGCGGGGAACCTTCGGAGGATTTGCGCACGTTACATCAGATCGGTGGCCGGTCGGCTGACGTTTTCTACCGGGACCGCTGGGCCTACGATAAAGTGGTTCGCTCGACCCACGGGGTGAATTGCACCGGTTCCTGTTCGTGGAAGATCTACGTCAAGGACGGGATCATCACCTGGGAAGCGCAGCAGACCGACTACCCATCGATCGGGCCGGACAAGCCCGAGTATGAACCCCGCGGCTGCCCGCGCGGTGCGTCGTTCTCCTGGTACACCTATTCACCGGCCCGGGTGCGTTACCCGTATGTGCGCGGAACGCTGCTGGAGCTGTACCGGGAGGCGAAGCAGCGGCTCAAGGATCCGGTGCTGGCCTGGGCCGACGTGGTCGACGACCCGGAGAAGTCGCGCCGGTACAAGGCGGCCCGCGGCATGGGCGGCTTCGTCCGCGCCGAGTGGTGGGAGGCCACCGAGATCGCCGCGGCCGCGCACGTGCACACGATCAAGCGCTACGGTCCCGACCGGGTCGCCGGATTCTCACCGATCCCGGCGATGTCGATGGTCAGTCATGCCGCCGGGGCCCGATTCATCTCGCTGATCGGCGGCGCGATGCTGTCGTTCTACGACTGGTACGCCGATCTTCCGGTGGCCTCGCCGCAGGTATTCGGCGACCAGACCGACGTACCCGAATCCGCCGACTGGTTCGACGCCAGCTACCTGATCATGTGGGGTTCCAACGTCCCAGTCACCCGTACCCCGGACGCGCATTACATGACCGAGGCCCGCTACCGGGGCCAGAAAGTGGTTGTCGTGTCGCCGGACTACAGCGACCACACGAAGTTCGCCGACGAGTGGTTGCCGGCGCGGCCCGGCACCGACGCCGCACTGGCCATGTCGATGGGTCATGTGATCCTGAAAGAATTCTTCGTCGATCGCCAGACGGCCCGCTTTACCGACTACGTCAAACGCTTCACCGACTTACCATTTCTGGTCAGTCTCGACAAGCGAGGCGACGCGTACGTTCCCGGCAAGTTCCTCACTGCAACCGATCTGGGCGATACCAGCGAAGGTGCCGAATCCAAGACCGTGTTACTCGACGGAACCACCGGGGAACCGGTAGTCCCGAACGGTTCGCTGGGTCACCGGTTTACCCGCTCTGGGGAAGGTCGGTGGAACCTCGACCTGCACAGCGTGGATCCGCTGCTGACGGTCCTCAACAGCGATCTCACCGCTGAGATTGATTTCCCCCGATTCGACACCGCGGAACCCGGGGTGCTGCGCCGCGGGGTGCCGACCCGGATCGTCGCCGGCAAACTGGTCACCACAGTGTTCGACCTGCTGCTGGCCCAGTACGGGGTGCACCGACCAGGCCTGCCAGGCAGCTGGCCCACCGGCTACGACGACACCGCGCAGCCGTACACCCCGGCTTGGCAGGAGGCGATCACCGGCGTGCCCGCGGCGGCGGCGGAGCGCATCGGCCGGGAGTTCGCCGATAACGCCGAGCGCTCCGGCGGCCGGTCGATGATCCTGATGGGCGCTGGCACCAACCACTGGTTTCACTCCGACCAGACCTACCGGTCGTTCCTGGCGCTGACGATGCTCACCGGCTGCCAAGGGGTCAACGGGGGTGGCTGGGCGCACTACGTCGGCCAGGAGAAGTGCCGGCCGATCACCGGCTGGTCGACGCTGGCCTTCGGCCTGGACTGGCAGCGCCCGCCGCGGCAGATGCAGGGCACGATCTACTGGTACCTAGCCACCGACCAGTGGCGTTACGACCCGTTCACCGCTGACGTGATGGCCTCCCCGCTGGCGAAAGGCCGCTTCGCGGGGCGCACCGCGGCGGACAACATCGCGCTGGCCACCCGGTTGGGTTGGATGCCCAGTTACCCGACGTTCAACCGCAACCCGCTCGATCTGGCCGACGAGGCACAACGCCTGGGCAAGGACGCCGCTGAACATGTAGTCGACGGGCTGACCACCGGGCATCTGCGGTTCGCCTGCGAAGACCCGGACGCGCCAGAGAACTTTCCGCGGTGCCTGACGGTGTGGCGGGCCAACCTGCTCGGCTCCTCCGCCAAGGGCAACGAGTACTTCCTGCGCCATCTGCTGGGCACCGACTCCGCTCTGCGCGCCTCCGACCGGGACGGGGTGCACCCCGTCGAGGTCACCTGGCGCGACGAGGCCCCGGCCGGCAAGCTCGACCTGCTGATGTCGCTGGACTTCCGGATGACCAGCACCACGCTGTTCTCCGACATCGTGCTGCCCGCCGCCACCTGGTATGAGAAGCACGACCTGTCCAGCACGGACATGCACCCCTACGTGCACGCCTTCTCCCCGGCGATCTCCCCACAGTGGGAGACCAAAACCGACTTCGAGGCGTTTCACCGGCTCGCCCGGGGCTTCTCCTGGATGGCCGAGAAGCACCTCGGCGTACGCCGCGACATCGTGGCCGTCCCCCTGCAGCACGATACCGCCGACGCCACCGCCCAACCCGGTGGCCGGGTGCTGGACTGGAAAGCCGGTGAGTGCGAGCCGATACCCGGCAAGACCATGCCCCGGATCGTCGTGGTGGAACGTGACTACCCGGCGATCGGCGAGAAGATGGCCGCACTCGGTCCGATGGTCGAGCGAGTCGGCCTGACCACCAAGGGCGTCACCACCCACCCGGACGCCGAGGTCGCCTACCTCACGGCGGTCAACGGCGCGGTCGTCTCCGGGCGCGCAGCCGGGCGGCCGTCGCTGGCGAAGGACACCCACGCCTGCGAGGCCGTCCTGGTGCTGTCGGGCACCACGAACGGACGGCTGGCCACCGAGGGCTTCCGCGCCCTCGAGCGGCGCACCGGCACCAAGCTCACCGACCTCGCCGCGGAGAACGAGGGAAAGCGGATCACCTTCGCCGACACCCAGGCCCGGCCGGTACCGGTGATCACGTCGCCGGAGTGGTCCGGCAGCGAGACCGGCGGCCGGCGCTAC
>JAICSB010000159.1 GCA_025937115.1 Pseudonocardiaceae bacterium
GCGGCGGGTACACCGCGTCGGGCCGAGCTCGTTGCGACGAGTGCACATATACGAGGGCGCTCTGCCCCGGGATCCGGACATGTGGGTGCCGCATTTCTTACACACCACCAAGGCGCGCAACACATAAAACCGCGACGACCGATACGCATGCGCCGACGCCCGGTAGGCAGACCGGTCCTGAACTTCTGCCCAGGTGCCCCGGTCGATGATCGCTGGCCAGTCCCCCTCACCGAACTCTTCCCCTCGAAACACCCGAATTCCGGTCACATGCCGCGACCGCAACATCCGGCGCACCGACGCCGGGTGCCACAGGCCCCCACCCGCCGCAGGCTCCCCGCGCTCATTCAACGCCTCAGCGATCTCACGCGGGGTGGCACCGTCGAGATACCGAGCGAACATCTCCCGAAGGACCTGCGCCTCCGTCTCGATGACGGTTCGCGCGTCCGCGGCGTACCCATACGGGCGCCGCGCGCTGGTATGCGGGCGGCCGTCTCGCGCCCGGTCCTCCAGCGCATCCCGCAACCGCCGCGACGTGTCATCTGAGGACCGGCACGCGTGCGCCACCTCGATCCGCAGGAAAAACCGATCATCCGGATCGGACAGATCTCGACGGTTCGCCTGCCCGTGCAACGTGATGTCATGTTCATCGGACAGGGTCAGGAGTTCTTCTAGATCCCGGGGTTGGCGCATCAAACGATCCGGGTGATACACAATCACATGCCCCACCCCACCCGCCCGGATCACGGTCAGCAACGCATCCCACCCCGGACGACTCCGGCGCCGCTGCCACGCCGAACGATTGTTATCCACAAACACACACCCCGGCGCGATGACCAACCCCAGCCGGTCGGCCACCTGTCGGCACAACCGCTCCTGGCGATCCACTCCAGTCTGATCCTCATCCCGAGCACTCGACACCCGGCAGTAGATCGCCGCCGGTTGACCCACCCACCCCGACGCCCCATCAACCCGCCCACTCCGACGAGCTACACCTTGTCTGTGACGCTCCATACCATCCATGCGACGTAGTGTACGAACAACCAATGAGCTCGGTGATCACCCGCACCTGCGCCGGCCCGATCTCCCCGGCGGCCAGCGCCGCAGCGGTGTTCGGCAGCAACGCCGGCAGGATCTCACCGCCCAACGCGCGACGCGGGGCGAGTTGGCCAGCGTGGGCGACTCGGGCGCCGGCCTCCACTGGTGACAGGTTCAACATCCCGGCCAGGAGTTGTTTGGTGTTGCGGAACCTGGCGGTTACCGCGACGTCGCGAGATTCCAGTTCCGCGACGGTATCCAGCATCACCGAATACACCATCCGCCACACTGATTCAATATCGCGGACGTGCGCCGGCGTCATCGCACTTGACGATCGCATGACGCCACTGGTTGAGAGAAGCGACCATCGCCTGCCTCGGATCCAGCTGGGTCTCTATCACGGCACCATTGTCGCACCCACCCCTGACAATCTCGGGACTCCAAAGAGCCATCGATGAAAGAAAGTCAGTGACGCGACGAGCGGTCGATTGAGCAATCGGAGTTGCTACTCGCGGATCCGGGTCAGATGTCGTGTCGGCCGATCATCAGCTGGCGGCGGGAGTTGATGCCGAGTTTGAGGTAGACCTGCACGAGGTGGTATTCGATGGTCTTGCTCGACAGGGATAGCTGGGCGGCGATGGCGTTGTTGGAGTGGCCCGCCGCGGCCAGCCGGGCGACGCGTTGCTCTTGGGCAGTCAACCGGGTGGGGTCTTCGCAGGTGCGGCCGCGACGGCCGCCGGCGACGGTGAGTTCGCCGTGGGCCTGGTCGGCTAGCCAGGTCGCCCCGCAGTACTCGGCGATCTTCAATGCTTGGGCCAGGTGGGGGCGGGCTCGCGCGCGTTGCCCGCGGCGGCGCAGGAATGAGCCGTAGCTCAGCAGCGTCTCGATGTGTTCCAGCGGCAGCTCGACCTGCTCATGCAGGGCCAGCCCGGCCAGGTGATGCTTCTCGGCGGTCTCGTGGTCGCCGTCGACCTCGGCCAGCATCGCTCGACCAGCGGCGGCGGCGATCCGGGGCCAGCGGCACGGCAGCCGCGCGGCACCGCGCTCCAACCAGTCGATCACCCGACGGGCATCGGTCGGCCGCTCGCTGGCCAGGTAAGCAACCACGGCGTGGCGACCCCAGGGCACCGCGCACGGCTCGGCTATCCCCAGCCGGGTGGTCACCTGCTCGATCCGCGCGTACAGCTCACAAGCACCGGCCTGGTCCCCGGCATCGTGCAGGAGCTGGGCGCGCACGTGCCACAGATGCAACAGCGGATAGGACTGGCCTCGGGCTGTCGCGAGCTCCTCGGCGCGCTGACACAGATCCGCGCATTCGGTCAGCCGTCCGGTCAGCAGCAGGATCGGGGCGTGGCTGAAGCTGGCGAATCCTACGTGGTAGGGCATCAGCTCGGCCGATGCGGTGACTTGATCTGCTATGGCCTGGGCTTCCGACAACCGGCCCTGCCGGGTCGCGAACACCGCTTTGAGGCCTAGATACACGGCTGTAGCCCATGGGGCGCCGACCCGGTCGGCCGGGGCCAGGGCACGGGCCAGGAGGCGTTCGGCATCGGCGAAGCGCTCGGTGTGCAAGGCGGCGAGTGCTGGGAGACCCAGCGGTCCGAAGCCCCAGAGCAGATCGGTCAGCTCGGCCGATCCCGCCATCAGCTCCACAGCGGCGGCTTCGCAGGCTGCCACACCCGCAGGGTCCCCGCTCAGTATGGCAAGATACCCCCACGCTGCGGAGGCCTGGCAGCGTAGCGGCCCCGCGACGGTGCGGGTCAGCTCATAGGCCCGGGTCGCGAGCGGTAGCGAATGGGTCAGACCGACAGTTAAATAGGAGGTGACCGCGTCATCGAGCAGCACCTCGGCAACAGTGGTCTCGCTGCAGCAGGTTTCGGCCAGCGCGGCGGCTTCGGCGAACCGTTGGATGGCTTGCTCATGTGCGCCTGTGAAGAACAGTGCACGACCCAGCATCCGCAGGGTCCGCACCCGCTCATCGGGACCAAGATCGGTCCGGATACGTAGCCGCTCATACACCTGGATCGCCTTACCAGGCCGGCCGCTGACCTGGAGCGCTTCCCCCAGGGCAAACAGCAGCGCCGGGCTGGCCCGGTCTCCGGCCAGCCGGACCGCGGCACGCAAGTGTTCGACCGCGGTGCCCAGCGCCCCGGTCGCCAGCGCGGCCCGACCAGCCCGCTCAATCACCGTGATCGCAGCCGGGTCGCCAAGAAGCTCAGCCCGGATAGCATGCTCGGCGGCTTCGGCCTCCAACCCGTGCGCACACAGCGCGCTGAAGGCCCGGGCGTGCTGCCGGACCCGCACCGGAGCCGCCAAGTCGTGGTACAGGCTCTGGCCGAACAGTGGATGCACAAATGCCGCGGTGGTCTCCGTCTCCGCGCGCACCAGCCCGCTACGGCACAGCGCCGACAGCGCCGCCTCGGCCTGCCGCTCATCCAGTCCGGCCACCTCCGTGGCCAGTGCCGGGCGAAACCTGGTACCCAGCACGCTGGCCGCCCGGGCCACTCGCAGCGCCTCCGGCGGCAGGCCCGCGAAGCGGGTCAACACGATCCCCTCCGCGCTGACCGCTGCATCGGCCCCCATCAAGGCACAAGGCTGCGACCCGAGGGCGCTGGCAGACGCCGCGACCTGTTCCAACAGCAGCGGGTTGCCCGCACACAGCGCCGCCGCTCCTTCGGCCACGGTGTGGGTCACCGACCGACCCAGTCGGGTCGCCAGCACAACGGCCGAAGCCTCCGCGCTCAGCGGCGCCAACCGCTGCACTCTCGCATCACCGTCGTGGGCCAGGGCGCCGATCAGTTCATGCGCGGCCGGCGGCCATGGCCGCAACGTGCCCATCACCGCCACCGGCAATCCATCCAGTCGACGGCACAGAAACGATAGCAAGGCCAGTGAGTCCGGATCGGCCCAATGCAGATCATCCAGGGCCAATAGCACCGGACCGGTGGTGTGCTCCAACCAACGCAGCACCGAATAGAAACGGGCCGCGCGCACTTCATTAGCCCCCGCGTCCCCCGGGGACCCGACTAGCTCGTGGTTGCCCACCGCACCCAGCGCCGCGGCCAGCACGCCGAATGGCAGCGAGGTTTCCATCATATCCCCGCGACCCAATCCCACCCGCACCGCAGGAGCCGCCAGCACCCTGGCCTGGGACAGGCTGGTCGTCTTACCCAGGCCGGCCTCCCCCACCACAAACAACGCCGCACCGCGCCCAGCCCGCGCTCCATCCAGAAGCCCGGTGATTGCGGCCAGGAGCGCCTCGCGCTCCAACGGCTGCCCACCATCCACTGTGGCCGCACCCCCGCCGATCGTGCCCCCGCCTAGCGCGACGTCGGCGACTGCCCATGTCCCAGAGCTTCTTTGACAGGCTGGGGATAGAGTCGGCGACGGCGTTTGGCATAGGCCGGGATCCAGAAGACCTGGGCCAGGATGCGCACCAGTCGCGGCAGCATCTGGCGCACCGGCGGCCACTCTTGGGAGGTAGCTTCGCTAGACACCCAGCCCAGCACGATCGGCATGTACCGGCGAGGGATCGACGCGAGCGCCCGCTCGCCGAACGCGTCCCACTCCTCGGCGCTGATGTGTGCGCTGCTCAGCGGCAGGATTACCCGTTCCTCTTCGTCGAAGTGAGCGTTGATCGCCTCCTGTAGCTCGGCGAGGACGGTCGCGCGCATCGGCAGCGGTCGCGAGGTGTCCCCGGCCGTGGCGATCAGCGGGTCGAGCTGCGTGTGCTGGGTCTCTAGCCGATCTAGCGCGGGCGTGGCCGCTGGCGCTCGGTTCCGCAGGGTGGGCCACAGCCAACGATCTTCCTCGGCGTGGTGGTGGTGCAGCACGCTCAGCGTGACCGCGATCTGCTCCTCGATCAGCGCCTGGTGTCCGACGTCCCGGGAGTGACAGGCGGCTTCAGCGAGCCGGCCGTATTCCTGGCGCATGCACTTGTGGGCGAGTAGGAAACCGGTGAAATCGATCTCAGTCATGATAGGCCTATTCGTTCGGTGTCAGATCTCGCGCACGTTCTGCGGCTCGTTACGCAAATACTGCGGGCGCCGGCGAAGGAGGTCTATCCCGTCTGGGGGGGATACCGTCGTCGCTGCTGACGGGTAGAGTTGTGGCCAGGACAAACGGGGGAACCTGACCATGCACAGCACTGCAGCGACCCGTACCCAGGAGCTGATGCTGAGGCTGTCACAGACCCGCCGCCGCGACACGCTCACCTTGCGCCAGGAGTTGATTTCGCTGCTGCGCCGGGCGCTGCCATTCGATTCCTGGTGTTGGGCGTTGGCCGATCCGGATAGCCAGCTGGTGTCGTCCGGGACCGGCGACAGCCCAGCCGCCGCCGATATAGGACGCTTCCTGGCCTTGGAATACGGCGGCGTCGACCTGGACCGGCTACTCACGTTGGCCGACGGTGCTGGTCCGGCCATCGGGGTGCTCAGCCAGACGACCGCCGGTGACCTGCGCCGCAGCACCCGCTGGCGAGAGCTGTATCACCCTCACGGCATCGGCGACGAGCTGCGTCTTGCGCTGTTCGCCGACGGATACTGCTGGGGTTACCTGGAGCTGCTCCGCGACCGCACCGGTGGACACTTCACCACCGAGGAAGCCGAGTTCCTGCTCCGGCTAGCTGTGCCCATGGCCAAAGCCCTGCGGGCCGCGCTGACCTGCGTCAGCGCACCGACGACCGAGGTGCCGCCCGGCCCCGGCATCCTGATCCTCGATGCCCACAATGCAATCCAAGCCACCACCGCGGAGGCGGACCAGTGGCTGGCCCTGCTCCGTTCCTACGCCATCCCCGCCGAGGCGCTCTTCCCCGCCCCGACGCCGGTCCTTTCGGTGGCCGCCCGTTTGCGTTCCCTGCCCAGACATTCCGGCGCAACCCCCACCGCTGCGCCGGCTGCCGCCAGAGTGCGGACCCGCACGCCGGTCGGCCACTGGCTGACCATCCACGCCTCCCACCTCACCGGGATGACCGTCCCGCCGGGCACCGTCGCGGTCACCATCCAGCGCGCCCCACCCGCCGATGTCGCCGCCCTGGTCTTCCACGCCCACGGGCTCACTGTTCGGGAACGCCAGCTAGCGCGGCTGCTCCTCGACGGCCTGCCCAACACCGAAATCGCCCAACAACTGCACATCTCGATCTACACCGTCCGAGACCATGTCAAAGCGGTACTCGACAAACTCGGCGTACACAGCAAACGCGAACTCATCGCCAGCATTCTGAGCCAGCGTCTGTAAGACGTCCGACCGGTGTGCTCTCGGTCTAGATTCCTTCCTGTGAGGAGCCTGTGCTCCGACGTGGACTTCGTCAGGCGCAACGTTGGCGAGCTAATCTACGATCTTCGTTGCCGGCGAGGGCACTCAACCCTGCGGACGGGACCGCAGATCACCCGAGCCCTGCGGCGTACACCGGGACGGTGGGTCAGCTATTAGGGCGGAGCACGCCTGCGCGGCAGCCCCGCGCCGCAAGCCCGTCAAAGCAGGTCGAATGGATGGAGGTCATGTCCGTTCCAGATTCGTTGAGACGGTTCCTCTGGATAGGGCGCCGTGCTCGGATTGGCGTCGAGCAGGCGGGTGAGCTGCTGGTCTGCCTGGTAGGCGGGCCAGCCGGGATCACCGTGGGCGGCGAACGTCGTCCACGCGCGGCGGATCTCGTCCGCGAGGGTGCGTGCCTCGGCGGAGGGTTCCTGCTCCCCGAGCAGCATCCGGGCGGTGGAGCTGGAGAAGGTGCCGAACAGCAACGGGATGTCCAGGGCGTGGCAGGCGCGCAGGGCGCCGCCCTGAGCTGGTGAGGACCAGCGCAGTTCGTACAGGAAGGCCGTGCCCCCGCCAGCGGTGTGCGCCTGGGCCAGGTGAAGCGTGGGCATCCGGAACATCGCGTCGGAGTGCACCAGTTCATACAGGTCCCCGGCGCAGGCGTGCGGGTAGCTGCTGCGGTAGGCCTGCTCGCCGCCGGTTCCGGGGGCGAAGATCCGCAAGGCTGTGGCGGCGTCCTGTTCGGTGATTTTCCCCAGGCGCCCGGACAGGGCGGGGAACAGCCGGAACTCGTCTCGGGTGTGGCCGGTCAGCAGCTCGACACCGGCCGCGCCCCCGTCGGCCAGAGCCCGCCACGGCACGTCGGGCACCACCTCGCCGTCTACCACCGGTGAAAATAGGAGTCCCCCATGCGCCAC
>JAICSB010000213.1 GCA_025937115.1 Pseudonocardiaceae bacterium
AACTCGGGCGAGTTCGACGGTCTGGAGTCGGCGCAGGCGTCGCGACGGATCGTCGCTGCGCTCGTCGAGCGCGGTGCCGGCGAGGCCTCGACCAGCTACCGCTTGCGTGACTGGCTGGTATCCCGCCAGCGCTACTGGGGTTGCCCCATCCCGATGCTGTATTGCGAGTCCTGCGGGCTCGTGCCGGTGCCCGAAGTCCAATTGCCGGTGCTGCTGCCCGATGTCGAGGACTACGCGCCCAAGGGCAAGTCCCCGCTGGCCGCGGCCGTCGACTGGGTCCAGACCCGCTGCCCGCAGTGTGCCGGGCCGGCCAAGCGCGAGACCGACACCATGGACACCTTCGTCGACTCCTCGTGGTATTACCTGCGCTACTGCGACCCGCGCAATACGCAGGCGCCGTGGAGCGAGCAGGCCGTCGGCACGTGGATGCCTGTCGACCAATACATCGGCGGTATCGAACACGCCATCTTGCACCTGATGTATTCCCGTTTCCTGTGTAAGGCGCTGAGCGATCTCGGGCACCTGTCGGTGCAGGAACCATTCCAGCGGTTGTTCACCCAAGGCATGATCACCAAAGACGGCGCCAAGATGTCGAAGTCGAAGGGCAACGTCGTCTCTCCGAGTACGCTCATCGACCAGTACGGCGTCGACGCGGTCCGCTGCTACGTCCTGTTCATGGGACCGCCCGAAGCCGGCGGAGACTGGTCCGACGAGGGCGTGGAAGGCGTCTACCGCTTTCTCCGGCGGCTGTGGCGAGTGGCCTTCGACCTAGCCGGCAGCCACGATGCCATCCTCGGCGCCGCGCTTGACCAGACGCGTGAGGACGACCTGCGGCGCGAAATGCACGCCACCATCAAGAAAGTCACCGAGGACATGTCCGGTGGCAGCTTCGCGTTCAACACCGCGATCGCGGCGCTGATGAAGCTGAACAACAGCTGCATCCTCGCCGCGCAGAACGGCATCAAGCGGGAGACCCTGGCCGAGGCCGTACAAACGATCGCCTCCCTGCTGCTGCCCTTCGCGCCGCATGTCGCCAGTGAGGTGTACCACCAGCTGACCGGCAACCAGGTGTGGAAGCAGCCGTGGCCGGTCGCCGATGAGGCATGGCTGCATCTCGATACCGTCGAGCTGGCCTTGCAGATCAATGCAAAGAACCGCGGCAAACTGGTGGTTGCGTCGGACGCGCCAGAAGATGCCATCAAGCAGGCAGCGCTGGACAGCGACATCGTGCGTGCAGCACAGAATGGCAGCACCATCCGCAAGGTGATCGTAGTCCCCGGCCGCCTGGTCAACGTGGTGGTCAAGTAATCCTCGGCGGGGCGATGTCGCGAACGGCTAAACCTGGCCCACCTGGTGCACCGGCGTAAGCACCAACCCCTTCGTCGCCCACGCCTGGATCCAGGTCGACGACCAACCCATCGGCGAACTCCACCCTGGCGGTCACTACCGACCCATCCTCACCAACGGAGAGACAGTCGACATAGCAACATCCATCGCAGTGTTCGATGTATTCCCTGTTCAAAGCGTCTAGTTCGCGCGATTCTTGTCAGCCTAGCCGGATAGACTTATCATCATGGTGAACCGCCGGATGTCCGCACGTCAGGTCCTGGCGCTCGTTCGTAGGCTGGCTCGTCGGGAGGAGCTGACAGTGGACGCGCTGCGTGGTCGAGGCAAAGGTTCGCACCGGCTCTACAGATTGGTCGACGCGGGTGGTTCCGAAGTCGTCCGGTTCGGTGTGACCGATCACCCGGGTGACGTTTCGTGGTTGGTGCTCCGTCGGCTGGAAGAGCGACTCGCACCGGTGTTCGGCGAGGACTGGACGGAGAAGGAGCGATGAAGACCTACGACGTGACGGTGTCCCGCGAGGATGCGCTGTGGGTGGCCGACATCGCAGGGATGACCGCCGCCACCGACGTGCTCCGGTTCGACGATCTGGATGTCGAGGTCCGTGACTTGATCGCCGGACTGACCGACGCCGACCCGGGAGAGTTCGAGATCCGCTGGCACCATCGGGCCGGGGACGACGACGTGACAGCGCTGATCGGCGAGCTGGCCGAGGCGGAAGCCGCCGCCGAGACAGCCTCCGCCAGACGCGACGCGGTACGGTTGGAGATCATCCGGCGGCTATCCGCAGCCGGACTGTCCCAGCGCGTCATCGCCGACGTGCTCGGTCTGTCACACCAGCGGGTGAACCAGCTCGCCAACGCATCCTGACCGTAAGAGCGAACAGCTCCGCCATCGTCTGCGGAGTAGTGGACCCCACCGCCTGCTGCCACTGGTCGCGCGGTGGGCGCGGCCGGCTGCTGGCCACCCTGCACCCCCGGCAGCTACGCACCACCATCCCACCCACCGCAACCGGTCGCAGACGGTGAGGACGGCGGAACCCATATCCGCGAGGAATCAATCTGCGACCAGCATCTGCCGGCAGTTGTGCAGGCCGTCCACCTGCAGCGTCCAGTCTGGACGGACGAAGCGCGACGGCTCCAGTACGAGCCGGATCTCGGTGGCCGCCGTGCCGCGCCTGGCGAAGGTGTTGGCGCCGTCTGTGCGGTAGCCCAGCTTCTCGCTGAGGCGCAGCGAGGCCGCGTTGTCGGCGAATGCCCCGGAGCGCGCGATGGTGGCGCTGAGGTAGTCGAAGGCCAGCAACAGGACAGCGCAGCGCATCTCGGTGCCGAACCCCTGGCGCTGGTGCGAAAGACCTAGCCAGGAGCCGGTGGAAACCTCGCGGGTGATCGCGAAGTCCTTCCCGGACAGCTCTTGGATGCCGATGACCCGGCCGTCGTGGCGGACCAGAAAGTGGACTTTCCAGTCCGACGCGGTCAGCTGCGCACGCGCGCGCCAGAAGTACTGCATGGACGTGCGCACGAGGTCGTCGGGTGCCTGGTCGGTCCAGGGCGTGACGAAGGGCATCTGCTCCGGCGGGTGCACGCCGCGCAACGCCAGCGCCGTCAGCTCGTAAAGGCCCGCATCATCGTCGGGGCGCAGCGTCAGGCGGGGAGTGCGCAGCACCAGATGCCGCAGCGGCCAGGGCTCATTCTGGGGGTCCGACATGGCCGCAACCGTGCCACCTACCGGCGACTACCGTCAGGCACCATGCGAGCGATCACGATCACCGAGTTCGGCGACCCGGCAGTGCTTCAGCTCACCGAGCAACCCGACCCCAGTCCGGGCCCTGGCGAGGTCCTGATCGACGTCGCCGCGTCCTCGGTCAACCGGGCCGACCTCGCGCAACGGCAAGGCCGCTATCCCCCGCCCCCCGGGGCCAGCGAGATCCTCGGGCTGGAGTGCGCCGGCACGATCGCCGAGCTCGGTGACGGGGTTGCCGGGTTAGCGGTGGGCGACGAGGTGTGCGCGCTGCTGGCCGGCGGCGGCTACGCCGAGCGGGTGGCCGCACCGGCCGGGCAGGTGATGCCGCTGCCACCCGGGGTCGATCTGATCACCGCGGGCGGAGTGCCCGAGGTGGCCTGCACGGTGTGGTCGACGGTGGTGCGCCACGCCGGGCTCGCCACCGGGGAGCTGCTGTTGATACACGGCGGGTCAGGCGGCATCGGGACACACGCGATCCAGGTCGGTCGGGCGCTGGGCGCGCACGTCGCGACCACCGCGTCGGCGGCGCGGCTGGCGCGCTGCGCGGAGCTGGGCGCGCAGATCCTGATCGACTACCGCGAGCAGGATTTCGCCGAGCAGCTCGCCGGGCGCGCCGACGTCATCCTCGACAACATGGGCGCCAAATACTTATCGCGCAACCTGGCGGCGCTCGCCCCGGACGGTCGGCTGGTGGTGATCGGCCTGCAGGGCGGCGCCAGCGCCGAGCTGAACCTCGGCGCGCTGCTGCCCAAGCGGGGCAGCGTCGCGGCTATCGGGTTGCGCGGCCGGCCGGTGGCCGGTCCGCACGGAAAAGCCGCCCTGTGCGCCGACGTCGTCGCCCGGTTGTGGCCGATGTTCGGCGACGGCCGGGTCAACCCCGTGGTGCACGCGACCCTGCCCTTGACGGACGCTGCGCAGGCTCATCAGATGCTCGAAGCCGGCGGCGTCGTCGGCAAGATCCTGCTGACCACCCGCTGTTGAGCGGATTCAGGGTGGAGGACAATGGGCTCATGAGCGAACCGCACGAGCAGCAGATCATCGTGATCGGGCCGGACGGCCAACCGGTGGCCGCCGGCACCGTCGATGATCACCGCGGCGGGGCGGACGTCTCCGACATGGTCGAGCAACCCGCCAAGGTGATGCGCATCGGCAGCATGATCAAGCAGCTGCTGGAGGAGGTGCGCGCCGCGCCGTTGGACGACGCCAGCCGCAACCGGCTCCGGGAGATCCACCAGTCCTCGATCCGCGAGCTGGAACAGGGCCTGGCCCCCGAACTGCGCGACGAGCTGGAGCGGCTGTCGTTGCCGTTCAGCGACGACTCCACACCCAGCGACGCCGAACTGCGCGTCGCGCATGCCCAGCTGGTCGGCTGGCTGGAAGGCCTGTTCCACGGCATCCAGACCACCCTGTTCGCCCAGCAAATGGCCGCCCGGATGCAGCTCGAGCAGATGCGCCGCGGCCTACCCCCCGGCGCGATCCCACCCGAAATGCAGCCCGGAATGCCGCAGGCAGAACCCGGAACCCGCGGCACCGGCCAATACCTTTAACCCTCGCGCGAGCTCACCGGCCACGAGGGGACGCTGAAGCGGGTCAGTGGGGTATTCCTGAGGTATGGAGCCACGACGAGTCGGCGTGGAAGAGGAACTGCTGCTGGTCGATCCGGATGACGGTCGGGCGCTTGCAGTTTCCAGCACGGTTCTCCGTCGTGCCGTGGTTCACGGTCAACAGCCGGGTGGTGAGGGACTGTGCGGCGAGTTCACCCGCCAGCAGATCGAGACGAATACTCGACCGTGCACGTCGCTGGAGGAACTGGGGTCGGAGTTGCGACGATGGCGGCGAACAGCCGCTCAAGCAGCTCAATTCTGCGGTGCCCAGGTGGCCGCTCTGGCTACATCACCATTACCGGTATCACCCAGCGTCACACCCCTCGCCCGTTACTGGGCGATCATCGACAAGTTCGGTCCGGTCGCGGACCGGCAACTCACCTGCGCTTGCCATGTCCATGTGGAGGTGGGCTCCGACGAGGAAGGCGTGGCTGTGCTGGACCGCATCGGTGCATGGTTGCCGACGCTGCTTGCACTCAGCGGCAACTCCCCGTTCTGGAAGGGACAGGACACCGGCTACGCCAGCTTCCGGTCGCGGCTACAACAGCGATGGCCCTGCGCTGGACCAACCGAGCCGTTCGGCTCTGCCGAGAACTACCACGCCACAGTGCGGACCATGATTGAGACTGGAGTGCTCCTCGATGAAGGAATGATCTATTTCAACGCTCGCCTGTCCCACAACTATCCCACGGTCGAGGTGCGGGTGGCCGATGTTTGCCTGCACTCCGACGACGCGGTCCTGCTCGCCGGCTTGACCAGAGCACTGGTAGAAACCGCGGCCCGAGCGTGGCAGCACGACCAGCCACCGACTCCGATGCGAGTGGAGTCGCTTCGCCTGGCGGGGTGGCGGGCCGCCCGATCCGGCCTCGACGGCAGTCTCATCGGTGCAGACGGCCAGCCCGCTCCGGCTCGGTGTGTGGTGCGGGCGCTGATCGAGCACGTCACTCCGGCCCTCGAAGACTTCGGCGAACTTGCCACGGTCCAGGATCTCACCAACACAGTGTTCGGCCGAGGCAACGGTTCGGCGGTGCAGCGCGCGGTGTGGCGGCGCGGCGGCAGCCTTGCCGAAGTCGTTGCCGCCGCTGCGATCCACAGTGTCGGCGAATGACGCCGTTCGTCGCTCTACTCACCCATCGGGAAGGTGTCTGAGGTGTGCACGGCTGGATCGTCGGGGGGCACGATCGGCAGCAGCACCGAGGACGGATGAGCGGGATCGTGGTAGATCGTCTGGTTGGCCGCCTGCCAGGTTGTGTCGGTGCCGAAGGGCTGACCGGTGTTCGGGTTGGGCGCGAACTGCGGGAAGTCGCTGCTGGAGATCTCCAGCCGGATCCGGCTCCCGGCAGGGAACAGGT
>JAICSB010000308.1 GCA_025937115.1 Pseudonocardiaceae bacterium
GACGGCCGCCTTGGCGGTCTCGATGTCGACGATGATCTGGTTGACGGTGACGGTGTCCCCGGGTGCGACGTGCCAACTGAGGATCTCCGCCTCAGTGAGGCCTTCACCGACGTCGGGCAGCGCGAAGATGCTGGCCATCGCGGTCAGTACGCCAGCACGCGGTCGACGGCGTCGAGCACCCGGTCCAGGTCGGGCAAGTAGTCCTCCTCGCACTTCGCGGGTGGGTACGGCGTGTCGAACCCGGTCACCCGCAGTACCGGCGCCGCCAGCGAGTAGAAGCATTCCTGGGATACCCGAGCGGCCACTTCAGAGGTCAGCGAGACCTCGCTGGGCGCCTCGGACACGCAGATCAACCGCCCGGTGCGGCGCACCGAATCGAACACCGGAACCAGGTCCAGCGGGGACAGCGTGCGCAGGTCGATCACCTCGAGGGTGTGGCCGTCCTGCTCGGCGACGGTCGCGGCATCCAGCACGGTGCGCACCGTCGGCCCGTAGGTCACTACCGTCGCGGTCGTCCCGGTGCGCAGCACCCGGGAGCGAAACAGCGGCAGCGGCGGCGCCGCGAGATCCAGCGGTGCCTTGTCCCAGTACCGCCGCTTGGGCTCGAAGAAGATCACCGGGTCGTCGCAGGCGATCGCCTGCTGGATCATCCAGTAGGCGTCGACCGGGTTGGCGCAGGCGACGACCTTCAGGCCAGGGGTGTGCGCGAAATATGACTCCGGGGACTCCGAATGATGCTCGACGGCGCCGATGCCGCCGCCGTGCGGGATGCGCACCACCACCGGCATCGGCAGCTTGCCCTGCGAGCGGTAGTGCAGCTTGGCGAGCTGGGAGACGATCTGGTCGAAGCCAGGAAAGACAAATCCATCAAATTGGATCTCGCAGACCGGACGGTAACCCCGGACCGCGAGCCCGACCGCCGTGCCGATGATTCCGGACTCGCCCAGCGGGGTATCGAAGACCCGCTGCTCGCCGAAGTCCTTCTGCAGCCCATCGGTGATCCGGAAGACACCGCCGAGCCGGCCGACGTCCTCACCCATCACCAGGACCTTGCGGTCGGCCTCCATCGCGGCCCGCAGGCCCTGGTTGAGGCCCTTAGCCAAGGTGATCGTCTGCGGCACGTCGGTGCCGGCCATCAGGAAGCACCGCCGACGTCAGTGAACGACGCGTGGTAAGCCAGGTAATCGTCACGCTCGGCGTCGACCGTAGGCGTCGGTTCGGCGTAGACCTTCGAGAAGATCCGCTCCGGGCCGGGGGCGGGCATCGAAAGACAGTAGTTGCGCAGCCGAACGGCCAGCTCGTCGGCCTCGGCTGCCAAGCCGTTGAAGAACTCCGACTCCGCGAGCCCCTCCCGCACCAGGTGTACCCGCACCCGCTCAAGAGGATCTTTGAGCTTCCATTCCTCCAGCTCGCCGGCGACCTGGTAGCGGGTGTAATCGTCGGAGGTGGTGTGCGCGTCCATCCGGTACGTGCAGGCCTCGATCAAGATCGGGCCATTGCCGGTGCGGCACTCGCGCAGCGCCCAGCGGGTGACGGCCAGGGTGGCCAGCACGTCGTTGCCGTCCACCCGGATCCCGGGGAAGCCGTAGCCGCGGGCCCGTTGATACAGCGGTACCCGGGTCTGGCGATCCAGCGATGCGGAGATCGCCCACTGGTTGTTCTGGCAGAAGAACACCACCGGCGCGTCGTAGACGGCGGCCCAGACGAAGCCCTCGTGCACGTCGCCCTGAGAGGTGGCGCCGTCGCCGAAAAAGCAGATCGTGGCCTCCGCGTTCTGCGCGTCGCCGATCTTTCCATCCAGCCGCTGTCCCATTGCGTAGCCGGTGGCGTGCAGGCACTGGTTGGGGATCACGATGGTGTAAAGCTGGAACCCGGTACCGATCGGATCCCACGAGCCTTGATCGACTCCGCGGAAGATGCCGAAGATCTTGCTGGGATCCACCCCACGGCACCACGCGACGCCGTGCTCGCGGTAGGACGGGAAGGCCATGTCCTGTGCGGCCATCGCGCGACCAGCACCGATCTGGGCGGCCTCCTGGCCCAGCAGCGGCGCCCACAGCCCGAGCTCGCCTTGGCGCTGCAGCGCTTTGGCCTCCCGATCGGCCCGGCGGACGAGCACCATGTCGCGATACAGCGACTGCAGCTCCGCCGGGGAGATCTCCAGCTCGAACTGCGGGTGGGAGACCCGCTGCCCTTCGGGGGTCAGCAGCTGGACCAGGTCCTCACCCTCGCTGGTAGCGCGTAGTCCCGCGATCACCTGCTCCGGCGTGTGCGAACCGTCGATTTCCATCGCGGTACCGACGAGGGAATCCGGTAACCCAACGGGCCCCGCGACGGGTATGGGGCTGGAGTGAGACGAGGGGGGATTGCGGGATGGCATCGGGCATCTCCTTCACCCGCAATCCTGGCACGGGTATTCGCGATCGTCACACAGTACGGGCCTGGGGGGATGGCGCCGCGCCGTCCTGGCGCCGCTTGTGCAAGAGGGCTCCAGTGGCGCCGAACAGGCCGTCCAGTACTTGCTTCGCCCGGTAGAGGTCCGCGTTGATCTCCTCGCGCAACCTGGACAGTTGATGCACCTCGTGCGCGCTGGACTGCTCCCGCGCCCGCGCGGCGTCGGTCGCCGCTGCGACCAGCCGCTGCGCCTGCGCGTTGGCCTGCGCAACGAGCTGCTCCGCTTCAGCCGTGGCCTGCGCGATGAGCTGCTCCGCCTCGGCGTGGGCCGCAGCGCCCACCTCGTCGGTGTCGGCGCGCGCTGCGGTGAACAACTGGTCCGCTTGCTGCGTGACCGCCGTGCGGATCTGGTCGGCCTCGGCCCGCGCCTGCGCGCGGACCCGTTCGCATTCCTGATTCACTTCTTGGCGAGCCTGCTCCAGCTCCTGGCGGGCACTATCGAGCTCAGCCCAACGCCGCTGCAGTGCGCTGCCCTGCTCGGCGGCGTCCGCGCGGGCCTGCTCAACCAGCGCCAGCGCCGCTGCGTCGGCCTGGCTGCGGACTTCCCGCGCCTCGTCCTCGGCCAGCTTGAGGATCTTCTCGACCCGCGCGCCGAAATTCGAGTCGCCCGATGGTTCGCCCGCGGCTGTCGAGCGCGCCTCGCTCAGCGCATCCTCCAGCAGCGCAGCCCGCTCGCTGGCCGCCCGGAGCGCGTTGTCCGCGACGGTCAGCTCAGCACCGAGAAACCGCAACCGCTCGTCCACCTGCCGCTTGTCGTAACCCCGCAGCACGACGTCGAATGCTGCGTCCTTGAAGTCCTTGCGGTCCAAGCGGTCCATGCGGTCCATGCATACCTCCCCGACGGTGGTGAGGCATTTTTACACTTGATCACAAAAAGGCGACCCATCAGGTCAACGGTTTCGGACAATCGCCCGCAACCACCGGGCCCCGGGCACGGCTATCCTCGCCGCAAACGCCCGCAGGCACCGACCCACAGGAGACCAACGGTGAGCTACCAGGGGCCGGCGTGGCGCCCGACCCAACGCTTGCCCGTCGCGCGCATGCCTGCGGCCCCGCCACCAGTCTCGCGCCGTCCGCCGCTTCGTCGTCGCGCTCCACGCCGGCGCCCGGAGCGCATCGTGGCAGCCATCCTCGGGGTGCTGGCCCTGATGGTCATCGGCTTCGCCGGCTACGTCGACCGGACGATACAGCGCACTGACGCACTCGCCGACTACCCGGGCCGGATCGCGGGCACTGCGGGTACCAACTGGCTGATCGTCGGATCGGACAGCCGGGCCGGCCTGACCCCGGACCAGGAGTCCAGGCTGACTACCGGCGACGAGGCGGCGGCGGGTGGTGGGCGCACGGACACGATCATGTTGATGCACATCCCCGCACTCACCGGTAACGGCCAGCTCACGCTGGTGAGCCTGCCCCGGGACTCCTCGGTCCCGCTCGCCGGCCACGGTCGCGTCAAGCTCAACACTACCTTCGCCTTGGGCGGACCCACCCTGTTGGTGCAGACGGTGGAGAACGTCACCGGGGTGCACGTGGACCACTATGCCGAGATCGGATTCGGCGGTTTCGCCGGTCTTGTCGACGACGTCGGCGGCGTACAGATGTGCCCCACCGACCCGATCTCCGACCCGCTGGCCGGGCTGAACATCCCGGCCGGCTGCCAGGTACTGGATGGACCGCAGGCACTGGGGTACGTGCGGACCCGGCACACACCACGGGGGGATCTGGACCGCGTGGTCCACCAGCGGGAGTTCCTCGGTGCGCTGATCGCCCGCGCCAGCAGCCCGGCGGTGCTGCTCAATCCCTTCCACACAGCGCCGCTGGCGATCGACGCACCCAAAACGATCACCGTCGACAACGGCGACCACGTCTGGGACCTGGCCAGGCTGGGTTGGGCGATGCGCTCGTTGTCCAGCGGTAATGCGGTGACTGAGACAGTCCCGATCGCCGGGTTCGGGCCGGTGACCGACGGCACCTCCGGCGTCCTGTGGGACCGCGAGCAGGCCGGCCGGCTGTTCAGCGGTCTGGCTCGTGAGTGAGTAACAGTGTTATGGCACTCAACGCCACTCACGAGCGTGATCAGCAATGGTCGATGAAGTGTGGATGCCCGACTGGACAGGTGCCCGAATAGTGGTCAAAGCCCCAGTCGAAGCTGGGCTTGAGGTTCCAGTGATCTTCGCAGAACGAGCGATCGCAGTCCGGGCAGTAGAACGGGATCCACGTGCGATCCAGCGCGTATAGC
>JAICSB010000142.1 GCA_025937115.1 Pseudonocardiaceae bacterium
AGAGCCGGCTGAAGTCGCATAGTTGCGGGGTCACCGACGTCATCGACCACGGCTTTGTGCGCTCCATCTACTTCAACGATCCCAACGGGATCGCGCTGGAGGCCTCGTGGTGGGTCGTCGACCCGACGGGGCGGATTGCCGACTACAGCGACCCCACGCTGTTCTCCGACCCCAACCCGGTCCCGGCGGTGCGGGAGTTGACCAGCGATGGGGTGCTCGCTTCGGTGCCGCAGACGACATTGTCCTCTGATGAGATCGTCGACCCGGCTTAGCCGGCGCGGCCGTTCAGTACAGGTAGATATCCACAAGCAGTGCGCTGATACCGCCCAGTGCACAGAGCATGCCGACGCGGTGCCCGGTATCCGCTCGAAGCGCCCCAAGGCCGAGCACCAAGGCGAGGGTGGCTACCGCGAACACCAGTGATCCGGTGTCTTGCCAGCTGATCGGGAACACCGGAATCGGCGCGTCGGTGAAGAACTGGTCGGCCCTGGTGGCTCGCAGGATCGCGTTCCACTCGACTGGTCCCGCTGCGGTGGCGAGTACAACGGACACCAATACGGCAGGACGACGCTCGCGGGCTAGCGCCAGGACTAGCAGGAGAGCGAGCACAGCAGACAGTGCCGCACCGTAAGCAATAACGTCCCAGGTCAACACGCAGGGAACCCTTCTTGATCCGCTAGAGAATTCCGATGATCTCCGCAACGGAGGTCAACTGAGCATGTGCCGAGCTCGTCGGACCAAGGCGCGGGCGGCGGGGCTGATGGGCCCTTCGGTCCGCCAGGCGAACGCGAGGCGCCCGCGTAGTTCGGGCCGGACGATGGTGAGCGGGTGCAGGTCTTCCCGCGCGTTGGCGACGGACGCGGGCACAATCGCGACGCCCAGCCCCCGCGCGGCGAGCTGCATGAGCACCATGGGACTGCTGGCTTCAAAGCCGATGTGCGGGGTGAAACCGGCGGAGGCGCAGGCGTCGTCGAGGCGCGACCGGATACCGGTGCCTGCCGGGAGACTGATCAGTGCCCGATCGCGCAGGACGTCGAGCGGGATCGTCGACTGCTTCGCCAGATCGTCGCTGTGGCTGACGGCCGCGACGATCGACTCATCGGCGACGACATGGATCTCGAGGCCCGGCGGTGACGTTCCGCCGATCGCGATGATCGCCGCATCCAGCCGGCCGCCGCGCAGCGCGTCGATGAGGCGGTCGGAGTTGTCCTCGGCGAGGGTGATCTCCACCGCGGGATGGTCTTCGTGGAAAGCGGCCAGCAACGCAGGCAGGTCGACGTTGTGGGAGGTCACCGTGCCGACGGCGACGTGCCCGCGCACCAGCCCGGTCAGCTCGTCGACGGCGAGACGCACGCCGTCCACCGCGGAGAGCGCAGCTCTGGCGTAGGGGAGTACTGCCGCGCCCACTTCGGTCAGCCGCACCGAGCGTCCCGAGCGGTCCAGCAGTTCCTGCCCGACCTCGCGTTCCAGGCGCCGGATTTGCGCGCTGACACCCGGCTGGGCCACGTGCAGTGTCGCTGCCGCCCTGGTGAAGTTGGTCTCCTCCGCCACGGTCACGAAGTACTCGAGCTGCCGAAGTTCCATAACGAACGATTATAGCGATGAGCATCGATCACTCTTGGACTTCTAGCCCGCGCCGCCGCAGAGTGGAGGATCGCGGACGGTCGGCCGCGAGGCGATCCGCGCGGTGTACGAGCAGCTGCTCGCGCACGTATCCCATTTCGAGCTCGAAGAGGCACTGCCAACCGTCCGCAACGGCGACCTCGCCGTCACATCCACGCGGCCAGCCGACAACACCGGCGGCCGGGTCCAGGTGGTCCGGCGGCAGCCGGACGGGTCCTGGCTTCGCGTCATCGACCGCCCCGAGACCTGGCGTTGACCATGCGGGTACTCATCGCCGGGGCCGGGATCGGTGGGCTGACCGCAGCGCTGAGCCTGCACGCCGCGGGCATCGAGGCGACCGTGATCGAACGCGCCGGCGAGCTGCGGCTGCTGGGCGTAGGGATCAACCTGTTGCCGCACGCCGTGCGGGAGCTGACCGAACTCGGCCTCGGCGACGACCTCGCCGACATCGGAGTCCCCACCGCCGAAAACGTCTACTGCGACCAATCCGGGAAGACACTGTTCACTGAGCCGCGCGGAATCGCCGGCGGCTACCGGTGGCCGCAGTACTCCGTGCACCGCGGACACCTGCAGATGCTGCTGCTGTCCGCGGTGCGCCACCGGTACCCGGCTGCTGAGTTTCGAGCAGGATGCCGACACGGTTCGCGTCCGGGTTTCCGGCGAGGAGATCGAAGCGGCGGTGCTGGTCGGCGCGGACGGCCTGCATTCAGCGGTCCGCGAGCGGCTGCATCCTGGTCAGGGCCCGCTGCTGTGGTCCGGGGTGCGGATGTGGCGTGGGGTAACCGAGAACGAGCCGTTCCTCAGCGGGCGCTCGATGGCTATCGCCCGCGGCGAAGGAAACGCCGCGCTGATCGCGTATCCGATCGGTCCATCCCTGGTCAACTGGGTGGCCGAGGTGCGGGTAGCCGAGTCGGGACCGTTGCCCGGCGACGCGAACTGGAACCAACCCGGTCGCGCGCAGGATGTGTTGAGGTACTTCGGCTGCTGGGACCTGGGCTGGCTCGACGTGCCCGGCCTGATCAGGAATAGTGCGATGATCCTCGAGTACCCGATGGTCGACCGGGACCCCCTGCCATGGTGGGGCCAGGGACGAGTCACGCTGCTCGGCGACGCTGCGCACCTGATGTACCCAGTCGGCGCGAACGGGGCATCGCAGGCGATCGTCGATGCCCATGTGCTGGCCGACGAACTGGCTCGGGACTTCCCCGAAGGCCTGGCCACGTACGAGAAGAAACGCGGCGAGGCGACGGCGGCCATCATCGCCGCTAACCGCGAGATGCTGCGCACCGGAGACACGCGATCTCCAGAGGAACTCGCGCGGGTCACCGAAACCTACCGGCGCGTCACCGACGCCGACAATCGGCGCAGCGGAGCGTGACAGCTTCGCATCAGGCAGTCAGCTCGCAGGTTCAGGTTTCTGTCGTGACCGTATAGCGGAGTTCTTAGTCCTCTTGGCCGACGCGGTCCGAAACGCGGTCCTCGGCCGCAGTGAGCCTCGACAGTTCTTCCGCCATCGTAATCGTATGACAGAATGTGTCGATCGAGACCTCTCGGCCGCCTAGGCTCTTGAGCGCCTCGACGGTCACGGGATCCCGCATGGACAGTCCGAGATCCTCGGCCCAGCTCATAGCCGATTTGGAATCGGTCATGCTGGCCATCATCTGGTTGCGATCATCGTCTGTCCGAGTCGCTTTCACCGACTGCTGGACGGTTCTAATTTGAGCCGGAAAACGGAAATCATCGACGACGTGAAGCTGTGTCGGATCTGTCTTGAGCCAGCGGCCGAGAGCTCCTCGGATGCTCTCCCGCGCCTCGGCCACGCTTGGGCACAGGCAACGGACTCCAGGCTCCTCGGCGATTTCTACCACCCAAGCTTCGCCGTCTCGTTCGTATACCGCGGTGTAGCTATCGCTCACGTCAACCAGTCCCTCCCGAATACACGGCGCCAGAACCAACTCTCGAAAGCTGGCCCAGCCGTCGTCCCGAGACTACTCGGTCGCACACGCCGACCCAAGGCAACAGCCGCACTGCCACCGGCAGTAACGCTGCGCCGACTGGGCGGTTTACAGTACGTAATCGGCGCACGCCGCGACGGCCACGGACGGCGGCGCGCGCCCCGCAAGGGTGTTTAGACGGAGTAAGGAGGACGGCCCAGAGTGCTGCTCTGGCGTCGCTACCTGGGTTGCGGTGACGTCCGTTCAACTGTCTGAGTGACCACTGGGCGTGGCGAGCCGGGTACTGTGCGGCAACCCTGGCATGGTCTACTCACAACCCGCCGGGCGGCCGCTCGGCGCGCAACCATGATCAGACCCCCAGGGGGTTGCGATGACGGCATTGACCGTAGTCGCCCAGGCAACCGAACTGGGCACGCACAACCTGCGCACCTGGATGTTGGACAACGTCGTGCCGCTGCTCCTGCTGGCGGTGGCGGTGTTGCTGCTGTGGTTGGGCGGCGGTAAGGGAGACAACGCCGGGGTCATGCGACGGGTCGGAGGTGTGATCATCGCGTTGGGCGTCGTCGGGCTGGCAGTGTCCGGCGCAGGGGTGAACCTCGGGACGTGGATCGCCGGCTTGTTCACCGGCTGAGCGGGGGGTGACGCGACGTTGCGGATCCGCACTGATGACGATGTTTACCGAGTAGACGCGGTCTGGCTCGGCCCCCCCAAGGCGACGTTCCCGTGGCGCGCACGGTACGTGGCCTGGGGTGTCGGGATGGTGACGTTTCTGGTTGTTCTCGGCCTTGAGCGTCAGCTGGGCATCGGCTTTGGCTTCTTCTCCACCGGCTGGGCCCTGCTCATCACCATCCTGCTCACCCGGGTGATCGGCTCTCGGATTACCCACGAGCGCCCGCTGACCGCCGTTGCGGCGATGTGGGTGCGGGAGCTCACCGCCCCCCGGAAGGTGACCGCGGGGCGCGGTGGCGCCGCCAGCGCATCGCGGGTCCGGGTCGAACGCGACCGCCCTCGGCCCGGCCAACGGCCGAGCCGCCGCTGGGCTCGCAGGAAGGAGCGCACAGGTGTTCGGGCTCCGACGTCCTCCCAGCAGCGGTGAAGGCGACCAGCACCAGGGCTCCAACCGGCGCGGCCACAAGCTCCCGGGCGAGCTTGTCGCCCCGACGTACACCCCGTCCATCGCGCTGCGCTCCATTGACGGCCACCTGGTCCGCAACGGGCAGGAGGTCTACGCCTGGTACCGGCTCGCGTCGCAGCGCTGGTCGTTCCGCTCGGACTCGCAACGTCAGGACCTGATTCACGCCATCGCGGGCCAGTACGCGGAGTTGCAGGGCAGGTGGATGCATCTGCGGGTCACCGCTCGCCCCTACCCGATCCGGATGTGGGCCGAAGCCCACGTGCGCAACGCGGTAGGCAGGCTGCCCGACACCCCCGGAGCGCTGTCCTTCGACGACTACATGATCGGTGAGCAGCAGCAGCTGCTCGGGCATTCGATGGCCGAGAAAGAGGTCTATCTCGGCGTGCAGGTGCAGACCCGTTCCATGGTCGACCGGGTCGTGGAGCGGGCCGCGCCGATGCTGCGGCGAGTTTTTCCCACCGCCGTCGATGCCGAGCTGGTCGCGATCGACGCCGAAGTGGAGCACCTTGACGGCGTGATCGGTGTGGCCGGGCTGGAGGGTCGGCCGGTGACCGCCGGGGAGATGTCCTGGCTGATGCACCGATCGTGCTCGCTGGGTCTGCCCGCGCCACGCAACCTGCCCGCGACCCCCGGCGCCACCTGGGAACCCGAGGATCTAGCCAGTTTCACCGACGCCGCGGACTTCCACACCGAGCCCTACGCACCCACCCTCACTGTTCGCGGCCGCACCGGCTCCAACGCCGGCGTCGCACGGCACGTCGTGGTCCTCACCGTGGGGCAGATGCACGGGTTGCGGATCCCGGAGATCGACGATCCGTGGGTACAGCGCTCGGACCGCCTGCCGGCCGGGGTCGAATGGTCGGCGCGTCTCTATGTGCGCCGGCCAGAGGAGGTGGCCGGCGAGCTGCAGCGGCAGATGAACAAGGTGCGGTCGCAGGTGCGGCACTATACCGACGAGCACGATCTTGAACCGCCGCAGAGCTTGGTCCGCCAAGCCACCCGGGTGCTGGAGATCGACGACGAGATGACCTCGGGCTTCACCGCGCTGGGCACCCGGGTCCGGTCCTGGTGGCGGGTAGCGGTCTCGGGACCCACCGAGCGGGACGCACTCCGGTTGGCGCAGCAGCTACTGGATCTGTACAAGCCCAAGATCGCCATCGAGCATCCGGAGTCGCAGTACGCGCTGGCCCGCGAGTTCATCCCGGGCGAGCCGCTGTCCTCGGGTGCCTACCTGCGCCGCGGCTCGGTGATCTGGGCGGCTTCCGCGGTGCCCACCGCTACCGCGGAGGTGGGGGACCGGCGAGGCATCCTGCTCGGCGAGACGTGCACCGCCACCCGGCGCCCGGTCGCCTGGGATCCGTGGATGGCCCAGGAGATTCGGGACTCCTCCGGGCTAACGGCGATGGTGGCCGGGCTCGGTGGCGGCAAGTCCTTTCTGGGTGGCGGGATTGTGTATAAGACGCTGCGGTCCGGCGCGTACTGGACCCTGCTCGATCCCTCCGGTCCGCTGGCCAAGCTGTGTGAGTTACCCGAGCTGCGGCCTTACGCCCGGCCGATCAACCTGCTCAACGCCCAGCCCGGCATCCTCAATCCTTACCGGGTCGTCGCCGAGCCGGAACTGGGGCATTTCCTCGACGAGGATGACCCGGAGCGGGCCTGGCGGCGAGAGAAGGCGCTGACTGCCGCGACCCGGCGCCGGCTGGTACTCGACGTGCTCACCGGCGTTCTCCCGTTCGAGGTCGCCAGGATGGCCAAGACCCGCATCGTGCTGCTCCGTGCGGTCCGCGCGGTGGGTGGGCGCCCCGATGCGCATCCCGGGCAGGTCTTCGAGATGCTGCGTCGTGATCCCTCCGAGCACCACGAGCACGCCATCGTAGTCGCCGACTTCCTCGACGAGATGCGGGAACGCATGTCGTTGCTCATCCCGGACAAGGGCGCCGACCCCTACACCGAGGTACGCGATGACCGGCTGACCGTGCTCACCATGTCCGGCCTTACTTTGCCCAAGGACGCCATCGGTCGGGAGCACTGGACCGACGCCGAGTCGCTCGGCGTGGAGCTGCTCAACCTGGCCGCTTGGCTGACCCAACGGTCGATCTACGAGCGCCCCCGTGACGAGCGCAAAGGCGTATGGATCGATGAGGCGTTCTTCCTGTCTGAGGTCCCCACCGGTCGGGTGTTGATGAACCGCTTCGCCCGGGACTCCCGCAAGTGGAACGTGCGGGTGCTGCTGTCGTCGCAGGTCCCGGCGGACTTCCTGAAAATCCAAGGTTTCGTATCGCTGCTGGACTCGGTCTTCGTCGGCAGGCTCGACGACGGGCCCGCACAGGCCGACGCGCTGCGCCTGCTGAAGGTTCCCATCGGGGTCGGATATGAGCAGGTGGTGGCCTCGCTGGGGCGTCGCCCAGGGGGTGACCGGATGGCCACGGAACGAGACCGGGCACCCCGGCAGTTCATCTTCGGTGATGGCGCTGGCGGCGTCGAGCGGGTCCGGGTGGACCTTTCAGGCGCGCATTTGGAGCATCTGTGCACCGCGCTGGACACCACTCCGGATGCGCTGCGCGGCGGTCCGGCGGCTGTGGAGCTGCCCAGCACAGCTGATCTTGCGCCTGAAGAGGGCCGCAGCCCAGGACCCAGTGGGATCGGTCCGGCGGCCGCAGCCGGGACCCGAGCATGATCCTCCAGGTGCTGCGCGGCCGGCGGATCGCGGCGTTGTTGGCGCTGCTCGGGCTGATGGCGGCCATCGCGCTGCTCAGCCCGTCGACTGCCTGGGGGTCCTCAGCGCTGGCGCAGGTCCCCGGAGCCGACGACTGCAAACAGGCACCCAACCCGGAACGGCCCGGGTCCGGCATGGTCGGTGCGATCGATCCGACACCGCTGCAGGCCGGCGCGCCGAACAGCGCGTACCACGAGGTCGGCTACGCCGGACTGGTGTGGCACACCTATGACCTCGGCTGTGGTCCTTCGGGCCTGCGCAACCCGAATGCGGTGATCGACACCTGGACCGGCAACCTGCTGTTCGACGTC
>JAICSB010000786.1 GCA_025937115.1 Pseudonocardiaceae bacterium
CTGGTCTGGGATCTTGACACCTTTGGGGTAGGTGGCTTCGTCGAGTTCGGCGTGGACGCTGAGTCCGGCCCGGGTGGTGGTGGCGCCGATGGTCTCGACGATCACTTCGTGGCTGGTCAGCGGCCGTCCGCGCCAGTTCATGGAGATGTGGGAGAACAGCCGGTGCTCGATCTTGTTCCACTTCGAGGTACCCGGCGGGAGGTGGCAGACGGTGATCGTCAGGCCGGTGCGGGCGGCCAGAGCGGCCAGCTCGGTCTTCCACAACCGGGTGCGGGAGCCGTTGGACCCGCCACCGTCGGCGGTGATGAGCAGCTTCCCGGCGCCGGGGTAGGCGCCGTGGCCCACCGCATCCCACCACCGGGCGATGGTGGCCACCGCGAAGGCCGAGGTGTCATGGTCGGTCCCCACGCCCACCCAGCCGGTGTTCGCGGCGAGGTCGTAGACGCCGTACGGGATGGCCTTACCGAGGTCGGTATCGACGAAGTCGTAGACGTTGACCTGGGTGGGATCACCGGTGGGCTGCCACTCCCGGCCACCGTTGCGGTAGTTGCCGACGAGTTCTTTCTTCTTGGTGTCCACACTGATCACCGGGCAGCCCTCGTCCTGGTGGGCCTTGACCTGGTCGTTGAGGTAGCCGAACTGCGCGTCGCGGTCGGGATGCTGGCGCCCCTCGGCGGTCTTGACGTTGGCCTGCAAGCTGTACCCCAGCGCCTTGAGCAGCCGGCGCACCACGAACTCGCTGACCTGATGACCGCGCTCGCGCAACGCCGTGGCCAGCGTCCGGGTGGACTTGCAGGTCCACCGCAGCGGCGACATCGGATCCCCGCGGCTGTCCGGGTCGACCAGCTGTTCCAACGCCGCCACCAGCGCCGGGTCATGGGCCTCGGCGCGTTTGCGACCGCCACCGGCCTTCCGCGAGGAGCCCACCGGCGCAGGCGCCGGATCGTCGAGCTCGGAGCGACCCCGCCGAACGGTGTCTGCAGCCACTCCGACCGCCGCCGCGACCACCCCCGCCCCACCCGGGCCGAGTTCACGAGCCTCCGCGCCCAGCCACAACCGTCGCTGACGCTCGTTCAGATGCGGCCGCAGAGCCTCGAACCGACGAGACAGCGAGTCCACCGCAACGGTCATAGCAGGAACCGTAGTGCCGCACAGCCAAACGAGAGGTTATTTCATCGCGAGCCCTTAGGCCGCACCCCAAGTCGATGTCGCCTGCGCAGGTGACCGTGCGCCGTCTCGACAAGATTGTCGTCAACCGGACAGCCGCTGGGATTGAAGCCGAACCAAACGCGGGGTGAACCGATCGATGAACTGGATCTGGACGGAGCCCGAGGCGGCGGGGACAAGTCGCCGAGGACCGTCGACCGTCGGCGAATCCGGCGCCCTGACGCGGCAGGACGAACGTCACCCGCACTCGCACCCTCTGCCAGAACAATGCCTATGCCCGGCCGCCTTCGCGATCGTCCGCGACAAGCAGGGTCGGGTACTGCTGGTGCGACGGGCCGACAACGGATATTGGGGGCCA
>JAICSB010000143.1 GCA_025937115.1 Pseudonocardiaceae bacterium
CACAACCATGGCCACCCACATCGGCCGCCTAGTCCGCACCTGCTGGAGCCTCGGTCACCGCCCCGACCATGAGCACCCGGCCGACTGGAAGGCCACTTACGGCCGGTTACGCCGCTGGGCGCACCTGTTCGGCTTCGGCGGCCACCACACCACCAAATCCCGCCGCTATTCCACCACCCGCACCGCACTGAAAGCCGCCCGCCGCCACTGGCACCGCACCCAACATCACACCGGTAGTCCCGAACACGACACCGCTGATCACACCGACGAAGAAACCACCCTCATTGTCGGCAGCCTGACCTTCGCCGGAATCGGCTACCGCACCACCGGAGACCAATGGCTCGCCCTGACCGCCGCCGCCCAAGCCCGCGAACAACGACAAACCGCTAAAGAAGAACGGACCACCGCAGCATGACATCATTCAGAGGGAAAGGAGGAAGTGTGAACGTTGTGATCTACACCGTCGAGGAAGCCGCGCAGGTGCTCAAGATCAGTCGATGGAAGATCTTCGACCTGATCCGTACCAATCAGCTTCGCTCGGTCAAGATCGGTGGCCTGCGCCGTATCCCCCACGCCGCCATCGAGGAATACCTCACTCAACTGATGACGGAGGTCGCGTGATGGCTAAGCGCACCTCACCAGGTGTTCCGGACCGGCGTCGAGCCAACGGCGAGGGTTCGATTTACCACCGAACTTCGGATGACCGCTGGGTGGGCAGTGCTTATGTCTATACCACCACCGGCCAGCGCAAACGCAAGGTCGTCTACGGTGGCACCTTCAACGAGGTCCGGAGCAAGCTAGACAAGCTGAAGGGGAACTCAGCCAACGGTGTGCCGGTCGCTGATCACAACACAACGGTAGCGCAATACCTGGACTATTGGCTCGGCGAAGTCGTGTCCCATAAACGTGCCACCACGGCACGAGGATATGAAAGCGCAGTACGGCTACACATCGTGCCAGTACTGGGTAAGAAACGGCTTGATAAACTCACCGGGGCAGATGTCCGGCACCTCATTGCAGTTTGTCGACAAAAATGCTTGTGCTGCACTAACAAGTACGATCAATACCGCAAGAAAGACCAGCAATGCTGCTCGGCCGGCAGGTGCTGTCAGCGGACGCCATCAACCCGACAAATTCAATACATCCATGCCGTCCTCCGCAATGCCCTGAGCAACGCCGAACGTGATGAGATTATCACCCCGCAACGTCGCCAAACTTGTGCAGATCCCCGCACCCCGATACAAGATCGGCAAGGGCCTCCCAGTCGATGACGTCAAGTGCATCCTCGCTGAAGCCCAACGCACCCGGCTCTATGCCCTCTACGTCCTGGCCGCCACCCTCGGCTTTCGTCGCGGCGAACTCCTCGGCCTGCGCTGGTCGGACCTCGACCTCAACCTCGGCACCGTCGCCTCGGCCAAGACCGTCCAGCGCGTCAAAGGTCGCCTTCTGATGGATGACACCAAAACCGAAGACTCGGACAACACCTTCCCACTACCCAAGATCACACAACGTGTTCTCATCGAACACCGCGATCGACAAGCCGCCGAACGTGCCCATGCAGGTGAGCTTTGGACCGAGCACGATCTGGTGTTTCCGACCAGCGTGGGCACGCCGATGGAACCACGCAGCCTCAACCGACATTTCGATGGGATCCGTACTCGTGCTGGATACCCACAGGTGCGGCTACACGACTTCCGCCACACAGTGGTGAGCCTGCTCCTTCAGCTCAAGACGCCGCCACATGTCGTCCAGCGGATCGCTCGACACGCCGACCTCGACGTCACCTTGGGCATCTACGCGCACACCGACCTCGATGCCATGCGCGAAGCGCTCGACAGCATCGAGTGGGAGGACCTGTGAGCAGTCGTTGCTACACCGTTGCTACATTCAGCCGCTTTGTCGATCTTCTTCCAATCTATTTTACCTGGTCGGGGTGGCGGGATTCGAACCCACGGCCCCTCGCTCCCAAAGCGAGTGCGCTACCAAGCTGCGCCACACCCCGTGTACCGAGTAGTGCAGCCTACGCGACCACCCGGATCCTGTATCGGCCACCGCTCGCGTCCCGTGAAGGAGCCAGCACCAGGTACGCTTGGGCCGCTCCGCCGCCGCGGAGCATGCGGGCGTAGCTCAATGGTAGAGCCCCAGCCTTCCAAGCTGGCCATGCCGGTTCGATCCCGGTCGCCCGCTCCGCGCATTTTTGCTGGTGAATGGCTTGCCCTCTGTCGATTGTGGACGTTGGACGGTTGGTTGCCGTTGCTTCGTGCCCCCCGCGTGCCCCTCATGGCGGCTGCTCACGGTCTGTTGACCGTGGATGCCGGCCGTCCCGACGATCGTGTCCAGGCCGTCCGCGATAGCCCGATCGCGATGATCCCGTGCGTGTAGGTAAATCAGAGCGGCGCGCGTCGATCGGTGTCCCATGCGTTCCATCAGCTCGCGCAGCGTTGCACCGGTTTCCGCCGCGAGGGTGTTTCCGGTGTGCCGCAGGTCATGCAGATGCAGCTGCGGGACTCCGGCCTGTTGACGTGCTTTGCCCCAAATGGTGTGAAAGTTGCTACGTGCCGGGCGGGCACCCTTGGGCCCCAGGAACACATACGCGTCAGGTGCACTGCCGACGAACTCAGCAAGGTGCGACTCCACCTCCGGCACCAGAAACGCCGGCCGGCTCACCGTCCGCCCGCTGTTGGCTTTCGGGTCGCCGTCGAACGTGGGGCCAGCGTCCGGTTGGATGTGTGCGCGATCGATCTTCACCTTTCGGTCTGCGAGCGCGAAGTCACCTCGGCGTAGCCCCCATGATTTCGCCGTAGCGCAGGCTCGTGAACGTCGCGAGCAGCACCACCAACCGGTAGCGGGGCTGAATGCTCTCCGCCAGCGCGAACACCTGTTCCAGCGTCGCCACCGTCCGTTCGTCGGACTCGTGCACGCCGGCACCTTTGATGTTGCAGGGGTTCGCGCGGATGCTGCCGTCCTCCACGGCTGTAGCCAGCGCTGCGTGCAGGAGTCGATAGGCCTTGGCGGTCACGCCCTCGGACACCCCGTGATCACGCAGCCTGCGACGCCAGCGCCGGACCGTGGGCGGCACGACGTCGGCCAGGTCGAGGTGCCCGATCCAGGGCTGGATGTGATTTCGCAGCAGGCCCCGATACAGCTCTGCGGTCCGCATGCTCAGATCTCGTTCCTCGATCCACCGGGTCGTGTACTCCCCCAGCGGCACCCGCCCGGCCAGTGGATCGAACCAGTCACCCCGGGCGATATCGGTCTCGGTCTCAGACAGGAACTTTTCGGCGTCGCTCTTGCGCACAAAGGTGGACGGCGCGGCCCTGAGCTGACCATCGGGGCCCGGGTATCGGGCCTGCCAGCGTCCAGAGGCGAGTTGCCGAACGCGACCAAAACGCCGCCGCGGTTTCCCGTTCTGCCTGCTGGTCATGAGGCCCTCCGCCACTCTCGACGTATCCCGGCGGCCCGGAAGGGCTCCACACGTTGCGCTTCCAACCACACCTCTATGTCAGACAGCGCGAAGCGCACGTGTCGGCCGACGTGGTGAAACGCGATCCGCTGTTCGGCAATCAGCCGCCGCACGAACCGTTCCGAGGTGTTCAGGTATTCGGCCGTCTCCGAGACAGTGAGGTACTTCTCCACGGTCCTTCGCTCCCCTCAGGCGGCTTGATCGTCAGTTGCGGAACAGTTGTCACCGGGTTGTGATCCGCTCGCAGCGAGTTGGGCGGCGGCGTATTCGGCGTGCCATCGCTGTCGTTCGGCGACGGCGCGCAGCAGCAGCACGGGTCGGGGTGGCACGTCGGGGTCAGAGGGTGCGGGACGTTCCCATACATAAGGCCCGTCGCCCGGACCGTGTGTGGGTTGGATACCGGCGGTTTCGAGGAGTTGCCGAACGAAGGCGCCGCGTTCGGCTCGGTGGTCGTCCAGCGTTTTGTTGGACCACTTCCGCGATACCAGGACGCGGCGTCCGGCGATGCCGAGGTGTTCGGGTTTGTGAGCCTTGCCCTTGCAGTGCCCGGGTGTCATCGAGTGTCGGGCGCCGTGGGGTTGGATTCCATAGAGCAGCCACACTGGACACCGTGGTGAGCACGGGGTGATCTGTAGTTCGGCGTGCAGCCGCCGGGCGTGGTCACGTTGGGCGTCGGTGGCGTGCTCGTCGAGCCCGGCGGCCTGCCCGATACTCTTGGTGAGGTATTTCGTGAGGTAGCCAACGTGCCGACCGGCTTCCTCGGTGCCACCCAGGATGCCCTTGACATGCACCTGCGCCCCGAACCGGACGACGTGTGTAGGTTCGGTTAGCTCTTCACACGCCTGGTCCCAGCTCGGCAACGGTGTCCCAGTGTCGCGGTCAGCGAAGGCTTTTGCGCGGGTATCCCAAACCGGCAGTCGCTCTCCGCCGTAGAGGAGCTGGTCATGGGCCGGCCACCACACTTGGTGATACGTCGCAGCCGTGATGCCCCGCAGCTCCGCTCGGGGAATCGCACCCCGGATAGCGGCGTGGAAATGCGGAGCACCCCGTTTCTGAGGTTCGACGGTGCCGAAGTACTGCACGTCCCACCCGACACAGCGCCGGGTGTTCTGCCAAAACCGATCCAACAACGCGGGGAAGTGAACAGCGTCCCTGGCGGCGCGCCGGTAGTCATAGCGCTCCGGATCGACTGCGACGCCCTGGCTGTCCACGCGCCCGTAGGAGTCCAGGGTCAGGGTGAGGAAGGTCGAGGGCCGGTACCGCCCGGCGAACACCCGCCCCACCGTTTGTTTGTCGACCGGTCGCCGAGGCAGATCCGGGGCGTCTTGGCGGCGTCGAGTGGAGCGTTTGACCGGCTTGGGTGCTGGATCGAGTGGGGAGAGTCGGCCGCGTACTCCGGCGGCGCGGAGTTCGGCGTCGAGTTCGGCCACCGACTCAGCGATCTGTTCACAGGTGACCTCGTCGCCGATGGTCTTGCATTCGGTGTAGACGGTGAGGAGGTCGGCCCGGGTAGCCATCAGCGTCTTGTGCTCCGCACTGGGCTTGGATCGGGCGGTGATCGGCTCTGTGTCGAGGTGCCAGCCCTGGCGGCACTGCACCATCCGCAACCGGCGGGCCTTCTCTGCGCAGGGCGGGCATTGGTCTTCGCGGGTGGATCCGCAGGGGACGGGGACAATGTCGATGCGGCCGGTGGTGGTGTCGATGCGGCGCATGGCCAGCGGCCGGATGCAGACACCGTGCTGTGCGGCCAGGGCCCGGGCCACATCAGCGGTCAGCGGTAGCGCGGCCCGCTCCGCCCGGGTCATCCGCGCGGCATCGAGGCTGGGGGGGTCAGTAGGTGTCATCAGGCAGCCCCTCCGCGAGTTGACCCGCTGGGGTCGGTGGGCTTGGTCGGGAAGGGCAGCACCGCGGTGTCCTGGGTGATCGGGCCGGTGACGAACGTTTCGAGTCGCTTGATTGCCTCGTCGGACACCCACCCGGCGCGGACACGGAGGGGTTCGCGGATACCTTCGCCGAAGACGTACCCGACGCCGGCCTCGGCTTCAGCGATTCGGTTAGCCCAGGCGCCGCGTTCGTAGGCCTGATCCCCCAACACCATGCCCACATGGGACTTCGCCGAGACCCGTAGGCAGATCCGCCGGGGGAACAGCTCTCGGACCGGCACGGTGTCTTTAGTGGGTTCCTGCACGTAGCCGCGCACCGTGAACCCCAACGCTCGACCCTGGGTGGTCAACAGCGCCACCCGTTCGGTGATCGCTTCGCGCGTCTTGCGGTCGATGTATTTCGTCAGCGCCCCAATCTCATCGAACTCCAGCAGCTCCAGGGGGTACTGGGGGCTGATCGGCACCGAGCGCACTTGGCCAGCGAATTCGGATTTGCGGGCGTGCATGCCCGCGACGAGGTCATCGAGCACCGCCAGGGCGTCGGTGCCGGTGACGGCGTAGCGGTGAAAGATCCGCCGTCCGTAGGCCAGTTCCATGCCCTTGGGGTCGATCCCTGAGACGCGGACGAGGCCGTCGCGGATGGCGGGGGCGATGGACACCAGCGGGCACCACATCGCCGAGTTCTTCCCCGCCCCAGTCGACCCGGCCACCAAGGTGTGACCCTCAGCCAGCGGGACGAGCCAGTCCTGCCCGTACTCAGTGCGCCCGGAAAACACCCGCCGCAAATCCACCGACATACCCTCAACCTCGACCAGCGTGGCAAGGTCCCTGCAGGCGACGGGATCGGAGAGCAGGTTGCGGCGCTGAAAATCGATCGAAACCACATTCGGGCTCAGTTCGCGGACCTGGCAACGGGTCACACCCCGGGCCGAGGCCAGCGCCCGGGCGGCCTCGTCGAAGTCTTCGGGTTTCTGGCCAGGTACCAGCCGGATGCGGACCTCGTCCCACGATGCGCCGGAGCGCACCCCCAGCACCTGGGGCAGCTGCACCTGCGCCTGGCTTCGGGTGCGACGGATGCTGCGACCGAGGGGACTCACCGTCACGACCATCGGCATGGCGTCGGGTTTGATGCTCAGGCCGCAGGCGTGCAGCCACTGGGGCAGCTTCGGGGAGTACAGCGTCCAACGCATCCACCATGCCCGCAGATGCCGACCCGCCCACGCGTCGAAGGACGCGAGGTCGACCAGTCGCCATCCCGTGAGCACCCCGGCGACCACCCCAACGGTTAAGGCCAGCGAAGCCCCACCCCACCACTGCCGCCACGCCAAGATGGCGAGCACGGTCAGGCTCGTCCGCCAGTGGGTGAGCACCTGACGCAGCGCCCACCCCACGGCCTTGATCACCAACCATACGGCGAAGATCACCACCGCTGCTGCGGCCAGCGCTTCAGCGATCTTGATCAGTGCCTTACCCAGTTTGGCTAGCACCCGCACCACCACGCCCAGCGCGGCACCACCGCCAAGCAACAGGGCGAACAGGTATGCGTCCATCACCGATCACCTCCGACTCTCAGCCAGGTGATCGCGATTCTTTTTTGGTTGGTGCTGTTTTCATTTAGACCGGGGAGGGGGGTTGCGCCTGGCCCGGTGGGTCTGGGTATCCTCACTACTGTTCACTCCTGACTCGGGTGGACAGCGCAGAAGCGGATAGGTTGGTAGCCAGAGATTCCGCTTCTGCGCCTACGTCGGTCATGCGATTCATGAGGGCGTGCGGCATTACCGCACCACCCCGGCGCGTTTTTTCTTCTGCTTTTACTCGTCGTGTGTGGTGTTTATTGCAGGTTGCGGCAGCCACTACATAGCTGAGCACCACTTATCCGCAGGTACGACCTACTTCGGCAGCGTCGGCATGTCTGCCACGTCGAGTGACCTCGCTGCGCGCGGCTGAGTCGACGCGGGCCTGCCTCCGTTTTTCACGGGTTGACGACACGCCGAGCGTGATCTTGGGAAAAGACGGGTCGAGGTGCACCCGACCAGCCAGAATGCGATTTCTCGAAGATCGTAAACTGGGTAGGGCGGGTCATGGGCCGATGGGCTGGAACTCGTCGGCGATGACGATCGCCTGGTCGGGTTCGCCGGGGCGTTGCCGTTGCGGCTGCTGGCCGAACGGACCGGGCTCCGCGCCGGGCTGTCTCGGGCGATGCGGCGGGCGCAGTTCAGCCCGATGTATGACCGGGGCCAGGTCCTGATCGACCTGGCCCTGACCCAGATCCTGGGCGGGGAGGCGATCAGCGACTTCCAAGGCCTGCGTCATCTGGCCCCGGTGATCGGGCCG
>JAICSB010000468.1 GCA_025937115.1 Pseudonocardiaceae bacterium
GAGCACGTGCAACCCGGCGAGCATTCCGGAGTCAGCGCGCCAGAAACTGCGGAAATAGTAGTGCGCGGAATGCTCACCGCCGAAAATCGCCCCGGTTTCCGCCATCCGCTGCTTGATGAATGAGTGCCCGACCCGGGTGCGTACCGGGCGCCCACCGTGTTCGGCGACGATCTCCGGCACGGCTTGCGACGTGATCAAGTTGTAGATCACTGTGGCACCGGGCTCAGTGGCCAACTCACGGGTCGCGATCAGTGCGGCGATAGCGCTGGGACTCACCGGCGCGCCGCCCTCGTCGATCACGAAGCACCGATCGGCATCGCCGTCGAAGGCTAGGCCCAGGTCGGCGTCGTGCTCGCGCACAGCGGCCTGTAGATCCACCAGGTTCGCTGGATCCAACGGGTTGGCCTCGTGATTCGGGAAATTGCCGTCCAGCTCGAAATACAGCGGGATGACGCTCAGCGGGAGTCCTTCGACAACCGCGGGAACGGTATACCCACCCATCCCGTTGCCGGCGTCCACAACGACGCGCAATGGGCGGATCGCGGACAAGTCCACCAGGGAGCGCAGATACTGTGCGTAGTCGGCGAGCATGTCCCGCTCGGTGACCACACCGCCACCCGGCCCTGGCTCCATGCCACCCTCTACCGCAATCCGGATCTCATCGAGGCCGCTGTCCTGGCCAACCGGCGCGGCGCCCGCTCGGCAGAGCTTAATGCCGTTATAACGGGCCGGATTGTGGCTTGCGGTGAACATTGCGCCCGGTAAGTCGAGGCACCCGGAGGCAAAGTAGAGCATGTCGGTGCTGGCCAACCCAATGGAGATGACGTCGACGCTGCGGCTCGTCACGCCCTGCGCGAAGGCTGCCGCCAGGCTGGGTGAGGAATCCCGCATGTCATACCCGATGACGACTGCTGGTGAACTAGCCGAACGCCCGATGAGCTCAGCGAAGGCTGCCCCGATGTCATGTACCACCGCGGAGTTCAGCTGCTCCCCGACAATGCCCCGGATATCGTAGGCCTTGACGATCGCTGACAGGTCAGGCACTGCTCTCCTCCCGTCGGGTCTGGTCTCACCGAGACGTTAGCTCGCATCGCGCAGGCTGGGCGGGGTTATTCGAGTATCGGTCATCCCGCTGCGCCCGCTGACCGCGGTATGGGAATGCAGCTCAGTCGTCTACCGGGTCTGGAAGCACCCTGAGGTGGCTGCGGCGGGCGCCGCCGGTGGCGGCAGCAGTGCTGACCGGATCCACCGGTCGGTCGGCTCGGCCAGCCTCACGTACCGCTTCGGCCAGCGCGGTGAGATCATCCACTGAGGGTTCCGGCTCGGCGAACTCGCCATCGTGCCGCACGACATCCCAGCCCCGCGGCGCGGTCAGCCGTAGCGCGTGCCGCTCGCACAAGTCGTAGGAATGTGGCTCGCTGCAGGTGGCTAGCGGGCCCACCACCGCGGTGGAGTCGGCATAGACGAAGGTGAGCGTGGCAACTGCCGCGTTTGTGCACCCGGTCCTTAAGCATCGCCGCCCACTGCGCACGGCCCGGACCATAGCGCGCAGGTTCAGCCGGGTGCCGCAGGCGCGCGGAACACCGCGCCGGCCAGCTTCGACCGCGGCGTAGTCTCGGCAGATGGCGGTGACCCGGTCAGCCCGCTCGCGGCTACGCAGACGCCGCGACCGGCGCGGCCGCGGTGTGCGGGGGTTGCTGTACCCGGCCACGCTGCCCGCGGCGCGCAGCCGTGCGGAGCGCTTCGACGCAATCGTGCTGGAAGCGCTCGAACCGATCGACGAGCGTTGGCACACCGAGCTCGACCTGCTCGATGTCGCCGTTGACGAGGTGCCAGAGGTCACTGACTGCGATCCGACGACGGTCAGCTGGGGCAGCGACGTCGTGGAGGACGGCAACGTCCCGCTGGCCCGGCTGGTGCAGGCCGGCGTGGACCGCGCCGGCTTACCCACTCGAGCCCGGATCGTGCTCTATCGACGACCGCTGGAGACTCGCGCGCAGGACGGCGGCGACCTGTCGGATCTCGTTCATGAAGTGCTCATCGAGCAGGTGGCGAACTATCTGGGGCTCGATCCAGACACCATCGACGGGCCGCTCGAAGGGGACTGACCCGCTACCTCTTCGAGTGGCGCCGAGACGGCAGCGCAGTGCCCGCGACGAGCAGCAGCAGCGCACCCTCGATCAGCAAGAGCGCCGTCCTGGGAACATCGGAGCGGATTACCCGCACTTCGGCAGAGTTACCCCGCACCGGGACCGCGACCTGGTGGCCCCACCCGCGCACCACCGGCACTGGGTGGCCATCCACGCTGGCCTGCCAGCCCGGCTCGTCGTTGGCCGCGACCACGAGCAACCGGCCGTCCGCCCCGGGCGCTACCCGAACTGCCAGCCGCGGCGGCTGGGCCGGTGCAAGCACCCCGCTGACCCCCGGTTCGATGGGTGGAGCGGCACCGCTACGCGCCTGCTCGGCCAGCGCGGGACCCAACAGCTCCGCGCCCGATACTGGCCGCACCACTCGCAGAACCGGTCTGCCATCCGCGGTCCGGGGCGCCGAGCGAGCCAGCGGTCCAGCTGCGGCGAGAGCGCGGACACCCTGCGCAGCAGTGGGAAGAACCACGAATTGCACCCCAGCGGCAGCCACGTCTGCCATCGCCGCGGACGTCTCGCCCGGCTGCCCGCCGCGCAGTGCCGCGGCCGCCCGCTCCAGCCGGGCGCCAGTGGCACGCAGCGGGGCAATGTCATCGTCGCCGAAGCGTGCGGTCCGCGACCTGGTCAGCCGTACCGGCTCACCCGGGGCTCCTATCACCAGAACTGAGGTATCCGACCGGTCCAGCTCAGCGGCCAGTGATGGCGCCAGAACTGGAAGACCGGCCGGAGGACCGCTGGTCAGTGGACCGCCGGTACCCACCGCAACAGCTGCTGCTGACAGCGCCGCCAACCCCACCCACGGCATCGCCGACAATTTCGTAGTCCACCGCTCACCGAGCCACCGCCGAGTCGGCTCCGCGGTGCGGCCGGCCAGCAGCACCATCCAGAGCAACCCGCAGCCGACGAACAGCAGCGCACCTCCGGTGAAACCAGGCCGAGGATCACCACCGACCAGCGGCCGCATCGGCAACCGGATCAACAGCGCCACAGCGATCGCACCCAGCGCCACGATCCCCACCGCCGGCAGCATCGCCCGGGACGGCGCAACGGCGAGCGCAAGCACTGCGGCTAGCAGTACGACCGCGCCTACCCACGGTGCGGCGCCCGCACCACCGGGATCCAAAGCGAACAGCCGCAGCCAGCCCGGAACCTGCTCGGGCACGACCGCGCCTACCCC
>JAICSB010000053.1 GCA_025937115.1 Pseudonocardiaceae bacterium
CAAGTGCATCACGGCCACCGAACCCCCACCTCGGTCGCCGAGGCCACCGGGACGCTCGGGCCGGGCACATGAAATGGAGGTCACAACATGATGTGGTGGTACGGCAGCGGAATGAGCGGTTGGGGTTACGCCCTCATGACGCTGGGCATGGTGCTCTTTTGGGCCCTGGTCATTTTCGGGGTAATCGCCCTGGTCCGCTTTCTGGCACGGAACGACCGGCCAACGGCCGCCCGGCCCACCCCGGAACAGTTACTGGCCGAGCGATTCGCCCGCGGCGAGATCGACGAGCACGACTACCATCAGCGCCTGGATACGCTGCGTGACCGACCCCGACCGGCCGTCAAGCCTTGATCGTAGGAGCTGCCCTGGGATGATCACGGTGGGTATGGGGTGCGGAGTAGCCGGCGGACCTCGTGGGCGATTTGCAGGTCCTCCCGGGCGGTGATCACCAGGGTGCGCGCGGTCGCGCCAGCGGTGGAGATGTCGCCGTCGGCGGGGACGGTGTCGTTGTGGTGGTCGTCGATGGCGACGCCGAGGAAGCCGAGCCGCTCGGCCGCTCGCCGTCGCACGTCGGGTAAGTGTTCGCCGACACCGCCGGTGAACGCGAGTACGTCCAGGCCTGCGGTGGCCGCGGTCATCGCGGCGATGCCGCCTACGAGCCGGTGGGTGTAGACGTCGAGGGCCAGGATCGCGTCCGGATCATGGCGCTGGGCCGCGGCCTGGACCTCGCGCATGTCGGCGGTGCCGGCCAGTGCCTTGAGCCCGGAGTCCTGCTCCAAAGCGGTGGCGACCTCATGCGGGGAGAGATGTTCGTGCTCTTCGAGCCAGAGCACGAGGCCGGGGTCGACAGTGCCGGAGCGGGTGGCCATGACCAGGCCCTCCAGCGGGGTGAAACCCATGGTGGTGTCGACGCTGTGGCCGTCGACCACGGCGGCGAGTGAGGCGCCCGCGCCCAGGTGGCAGGTGACGATCCGTAGCCCCTGCAGCGGCCGGTCGAGCAGCTGCGCGGCACGGTGGGAGCAGTAGGCGTGCGACAGCCCGTGGAAACCGTAGCGGCGGATCGCGTAGCGCTCCCGCCACTGGCGCGGCACCGCGTAGGTCGCCGCGGCCGCGGGAATGGTGGTGTGAAACGCCGTGTCGAAGCAGCCCACCGCAGCGACGCCGGGCAGTTGCGCGGTGACAGCGTCGAGCGCAGCGAGGGACTTGGGCTGGTGCAGCGGGGCGAGGTCGGTCAGGTCCGCCAGCTGTGTGCGCACGTCGTCGTCGATGCGCACCGGGCCGGTGAAGCGGGTGCCGCCGTGGACGATGCGATGCCCCACGGCATCAGGGTCCGGCCAGCCGTGCAGCAGGCCGGCCAGGCCGGCGGTGGCGACCCCGTCGGGTCCGGCCGGGAGGTCCGCGCTGCGCTCAAGGGCGTCGCTGTCGTCGAGCAGGCGCAGCTTCAAGCTGGACGATCCGGCGTTGACAACGAGCACCCGCATTGGTCAGCCCCGGTCTGGCCAGGTCCAACCAGCGATCGCCGGGTCGTCCTCGCCGTGTTCGCGGGTGTACCGGCGTGCCGCGAGTCGGGCGTCGGACATCTGCTGGCGCAGCACAGCGGCGCTGCTGCCCAGGAACCCGACACGGTCGATGACGTCCATGACGAGGTGAAAGCGGTCGAGGTCGTTGAGCATCACCATGTCGAATGGGGTGGTCGTCGTCCCCTCCTCCTTATACCCGCGCACGTGCATGTTTCGGTGGTTGTTTCGCCGGTAGGTCAACCGGTGGATGAGTGACGGGTAGCCGTGGTAAGCGAAGATCACCGGCTTGTCGGTGGTGAACAGCGCGTCGAAGTCACGGTCGGACAGCCCGTGCGGGTGCTCGGTGTCAGGCTCCAGGCGCATCAGATCGACGACGTTGACAACCCGGACCTTCAGCTCGGGCAGATGAGTGCGCAGGAGCTCAGCGGCGGCCACGGTCTCCAGCGTGGGAGTATCCCCCGCGCAGGCGAGCACCACGTCCGGTTCACCGTCGGTGTTGCCGGCCCACGGCCAGATCCCCAGCCCGCGGGTGCAGTGCGCGATCGCCTCGTCCATGCTCAGGTAGGTCAGCGCGGGCTGTTTGCCGGCGACGATGACATTGACGTAATGCCGGCTGCGCAGGCAGTGATCAGCCACCGAGAGCAGGGTGTTGGTGTCCGGTGGCAGGTACACGCGGACGACTTCGGCCTTCTTGTTGACCACATGGTCGATGAATCCCGGGTCCTGGTGGGACAGGCCGTTGTGATCCTGACGCCAGACGTGCGAGGACAGCAGGTAGTTCAGCGATGCGATCGGTGCCCGCCACGGGATGTGCCGGGTGGTCTTGAGCCATTTGGCGTGCTGGTTGAACATCGAGTCGACAATGTGGATGAACGCCTCGTAGCAATTGAACAGGCCATGGCGCCCGGTGAGCAGGTAGCCCTCCAGCCAGCCCTGGCACAGGTGCTCCGACAGCACCTCCATCACCCGCCCGTCCGGGGCGAGGTGGTCATCACCGGGCACCGTGGTCGCGTCCCAGGCCCGGTCGGTCGTCTCGAACACGGCCGAAAGCCGGTTGGACGCGGTCTCGTCCGGGCCCATGATGCGGAACCGATCCGGGTTGCGGGCGATGATGTCGCGGAGAAAGCCACCCAGGACGCCGGTTGCCGAGCTGGACTCGACGCCGGGGCGCTCCACCACTACGGCGAAGTCGCGGAAATCGGGCATCACGAGGTCGCGCAGCAGCCGCCCACCGTTGGCGTGCGGGTTGGCGCTCATCCGCCGGGTCTCCCGCGGCGCAAGCGCCGCCAGCTCTGGGATCAGCCGCCCGGTGATGTCAAACAGCTCCTCCGGCCGGTAGCTGCGCATCCACTGCTCAAGCAGCGCCCGATGCTCGGGGTTGCGCCGGGTCTCGGCCAGCGGCACCTGATGGGCGCGAAAGGTGCCCTCGACGGCCACGCCGTCGACCTCCTTGGGGCCGGTCCAGCCCTTCGGGGTGCCCAACACAATCATCGGCCATGCCGGGCGACCAGTCGGCGTGGCCCCGAGACGGGCAGCGTCCTGGATCCTGGCGATGTCGTCGAGCACCTCATCCAGCGTGGCCGCGAGCTGCTGATGGACCGAGGCGGGATCGTCGCCGACGACGAAATGCGGTTGGTAGCCGTAGCCGCGCAGCAGCGCCGCGAGCTCGTACTCGGGTATGCGGGCCAGCACCGTCGGATTCGCGATCTTGTAACCGTTGAGGTGTAGCACCGGCAGCACCGCGCCGTCGGTCACCGGGTTGAGGAACTTGTTCGAGTGCCAACTGGCCGCCAGCGGACCGGTCTCCGCCTCCCCATCACCCACCACACACAGCACAAGCAGATCCGGGTTATCGAACGCTGCGCCATAGGCGTGCATCAGCGCGTAACCCAGTTCGCCACCCTCGTGGATGGATCCGGGCGTCTCGGGCGCGACATGGCTGGGGATGCCGCCGGGGAAGGAGAACTGCCGGAACAGCGCCCGGAGCCCGTCCTCATCCTGGCCGATCGACGAGTAGACCTCGCTGTAGGTGCCCTCCAGGTACGCGTTGGCCACCAGCCCCGGGCCGCCGTGTCCCGGACCGGTCACATACAGCGCGTCGAGATCGCGGTCGGTGATGACCCGGTTCATATGCGCGTACAGCAGGTTCAGCCCCGGCGTCGTCCCCCAGTGCCCCAACAACCGTGGCTTGACATGCTCGGCGCGCAGCGGCTTGCGCAGCAACGGATTATCCAGCATATAAATCTGCCCGACCGACAAGTAGTTCGCCGCTCGCCAATACGCATCGATCAGCTCAAGGTCCCGCCCGCTGCAGGTCCGGGTCGGCGTCGACTCGGGATGTGTCACAAGGTGGCTCCTCGTCAGGCCGACGACAGGCGCCGTCGAGTGCACAACGGCCTGGACCCGTTCTTAGTTGACCTTGGTACGTCCACCGCGGTGACGCAACACCCGCGGTGTGAACGGTGTGTCACTACCGGAAGCCTTCCCCGCCGCGCCGGGCGCCGCCCTGCTCGTGTCCGGTGTCGGCGCCACATCGCGTGGCGGTGGGCCCATGGCACCGGTCACTGGTAGGTGGCGTCATCGAGGGTGAACCGGATGAACTCCTCGTCCGCGCAGTGGTCCGGGCAGTGCCACCACCCGGCGCGGCAGGTGGTTGGGAGGGTGAACCCGTCGAAAGTTTCCTCCGGGCCGTTCAGGAGGGCGGTGAAGAGGTGCTCCGACCCGGCCAATGCTCGCGGTCGCCAGCAATGCGAGGCAGGTGTCCCGCTCGAGGCTCTCGATTGCGCGCTCCCGATCAGTCGTCACCCAGCTGCGCTCGGAGTCCACAGTGTCACGGCGGTCCGTCACCGGACCAGCATCACACGATCCGACCGCGGGCCAGACCTCACGCCGCCATGCCACCGGCGTAGGCCGCCCGCCTCTCTCCGATACCTGCACGCCTCGTCGCCAAGAGCGCATCGGTGGTCAGCGGCATTTGAACCTGCTCACCTGGGACGTTCTGCTCTGCCGCCGGGGCAGCCTGCCGGACAGTCCCACGAACGGCGGCACCGGGTTCAAGTCGACGATGAGTTGGGGTCCGTTGCGTTGTGTGGTGGCGCCGTAGTGGGGGGGAATTGCTGGGCGCCGTCGAGGAAGGGCCGGACCAGCTCGAGAGGTAGCGGGAAGACGATGGTGGAGTTCTGGCCCGTACCGAGCCCGAGCTCGAGTAGCGTCTGCAGGTAGCGGAGTTGCAGTGCCGCCGGGGAGCGACTGAGAACCTCCGACGCGTCGTGTAGTCGGTGGGATGCCTGGAACTCGCCCTCGGCGTTGATGATCTTGGCCCGTCGTTCCCGCTCAGCTTCGGCTTGTCGGGCCATCGCCCGCTGCATCGCCTCCGGAATCTCCACGTCTTTGATTTCGACTGTGGTGACCTTGATGCCCCACGGTTCGGTTTGTTCGTCGATGATCTTGCGGAGGCTCTTGTTGAGTTGGTCCCGCTCGGCCAGCAAGGTGTCGAGATCGGCGCGCCCTAAGACCGACCGCAGGGTGGTTTGGGCGATCTGGGAGGTGGCGACCGGGTAGGCCTCGACTTCGGTGATGGCCAGCCGCGGGTCGACCACCCGGAAGTAGGCGACCGCGTTCACCCGGGCCGGGACATTGTCGCGGGTGATGACTTCTTGCGGCGGTATGGTCAGCGTTACGGTGCGTAGGTCGACGCGAATCATCCGGTCCACCAGCGGTATGAGCGCGACCAGCCCAGGGCCGCGTAACGGGCGGAGCCGCCCGAGCCGGAAGAGCACCCCGCGTTGGTACTCGCGGAGCACTCGCAAGTTTGCGATCTGGATCGCGACGGCCATCGCGATGATGCTGAGGACGATCACGGGAGTGCCGGTCATCGGCGCCCCGGTCGGGTGTTTGACCACCGCGTCGGCGAGCCCCATCGACTTCGGGATGCCGAAGCGCTGTCCGCGGGCGGGGCTGCCGTTCGGTCGGAGGGGGTGAGTCGCAGCCCGGTGGAGGGAGTGGGGTCGGGGAAGCCGGCCGGGGTGTGCCGCAGGTGGTCTAAGAAGCGCCAGCCCAGCACACCGGTAAGGGCCAGTGGCGCGGCGAGAACGGCGAGCGGGATCAGAGTGTGGTGGCGTGTCACCTCGACCACGAGGATCAGCGCGGCGAGGCCTATCAGCATCAGCGCGAGTCCGCGGTGGAACCGGCCGGCTTCGGAGTGCGGCCAGGGGTCGAGGGCGCGGACGATCTCCCGTCCGTGCGGGGAGCTGGTGCAGTCCGCCTTGGCCGGGCAGGCGTTGCACACGCTGGGCTTGGCGCGGTAGCGCACCATCCGGCGGTCGGGGTCGAACTCGGCCGGCCACAGCCACTCGTCGCGGGGGCATACCCAGGCGTCGTGTTGGGGGTGGTAGCGGAACCCGGCAGTGCGGTACCGGTCGGAACGTTTGTGAGCGTGGCGTGCGAGCCGGTCCAAGGCTACGGCTGCGCCGAGCAGAAAGATCGCGTAGCCGGCGGCCAGGATCACCTCGGGGTTCATCGGGCGCGCGTTTCCTGGGGCTCGGGGACCGGTTCGCTGATGTCGGTGAACAGCACGTCCTCGGGTTCCTCCATGGTGACCGTGGTCCCGGTGTGGCGGACGCCGAGCCAGCAGATCCACAGGAATGGCAACACCCCGCCGGCGATGAACACCACGTCGCCGGGCAGCCGTAGCCACTCCAGCACACCGTTCGTGGGGTTGTTGATGAACTTCAGCGAACGGGCTTCGAAGTAGCCCTTGTCGACCGATTCGTACAACTGGGCGATGCCCAGCGGGAGCAGGGTCGCGAAGCACATCCAGGCCAGGCCGATGTTCAACGACCAGAACGAGATCTTGGCGAGCCGGTCGGGCCACCGTTGGGGGGGAATGAGGTAGCGCAGGCAGAACAATCCCAGACCGACGGCGAACATGCCGTACACGCCCATCATCGAGGCGTGCGCGTGGTTGGCGGTCAGCGCGGTGCCGATCTCGTAGTAGGACACGATCGGCAGATTCACCAGGAAGCCGAAAATGCCCGCACCCAGGAAGTTCCAGAACCCGACGGCGACCAGGAACATCACGGCCCACCGATGCGGGAAGGGGGTCGTGGACTTGGCCTCCTGGCGGGCGCCGAGCTGTAGGAAGCTCCACGCCTCGACGGTGAGGAAGGTCAGCGGGAGGACTTCGAAGGCGGAGAAGAACGCGCCCAGAGCCATGTGCTCGGCCGGCTCACCAGAGAAATAAAGGTGGTGCATGGTGCCGACCACGCCGCCGACCGAGTACAAGACGATGTCGAGGTAGATGACGGTCAGCGCGACCCGTTCCCGGATGACGCCGAGCATGACGAAGACGTAGGCGACCATCACGGTGGTGAACAGCTCCAGGAAGTCCTCCACCCACAGGTGCACAACCCAGAACCGCCAGAAGTCCGCGGTGGTGAAGTTGTCGGCGGCGTTGGCGAGCAGCCCGACCGCGTAGAAGGCCGGGATCGCCAACGCAGCGAGGAAGAACAGCCACGGCATGTTTCCGCCATGTTCGCGGGAAAGGCGCCCCCGCAGGCCTCGGTAGAGGATGAACGTCCACAGGAACAGGCCGACGATCAGGAGCAGTTGCCAGAACCGGGCCAGGTCGAGGTATTCGAAGCCCTGCGCTCCGAACCAGGACCCCACTGCGGGCAGCGAGCCGCGCAGGCCGAGGAACTCCCCGGTCAGGCTGCCGGCCACCACCACGACCAGCGCGCCGAGCAGGGCGTAGGACAGCCGGTGCTGCCCGCGTGGCTCCCGACCGGCGATGATGGGGGTCAAGAAGATGCCGGTCGCGAGGAACGCCGCCGCCACCCAAAAGATCGATAGCTGCACATGCCAGGTGCGGACCAGGTTGTAGGGCAGCAACCTGGCCAAGTCGATACCGAAAAAGTTCGACACGTCCGCCCGGTAATGCTGCGACGCGGCACCGACCAGGGTTTGCACCAGGAAGAGCAGCGCGACCACCAGGAAGAACCAGCCGGTGGACCGCTGCGCGGGAGTCACCGCCACCTCCCCTGGGGGGCGGAATGAGATCGACTCGGCTTGCCGGCCGCGCCAGCCGAGGCGGTCGCCCCACCGGCCGAACGCTGCGAACAGCGCACCGATCCCGCCCAGCAGGGCGATCAGCGACAGCACGCTCCACACCACGACGTTCGCGGTCGGCCCGTTGCCGACCAGCGGTTCGGGCGGCCAGGAGTTGGTGTAGGAGTAGTTCTTACCCGGCCGGTGCGCCGCAGCCGCCCATGCCGACCAGGAAAAGAACGCGGTCATGTCGTGGACGTCGCCAGCGCTGGTGATCAGCTGCGGTCGCAAACCCTTGCTGGTTGTCGGGTCACCGAAATAGCTGCCGTAGTAGTCCTGCAACGCGGTGAATGCGCGGGCCTGGGCGTCGGTGTAGACCAAGCGCGGCTTGAAAGTCGTTGATCACCAGCTGCCGGGCATTGTCCGAGCCCTGCCCGGCATACGTAGACTGCACCGACAACGCCGCCCGACGCAGGTAGTCCGCGGTGAAATCCGGGCCCAGATAGGCGCCATGGCCGAAGACGGATCCATACTCCATCAGTCCGTTGCCGAGGAACACCTGCTGCCCTCGACTGATCTCCTCACCGGTGAACAACACCTGCCCAGAGGTCGACACCACCTGCGTGGGGATCGGTGGCTCGTCGACGTAGGTCCGGTAGGCGAGCAGACCCAGGATGAGAAATCCGAACAGCACCACCACACCCACCGCCTGCAACCAGACGCGGGAGACCATCAGACCGCGCCGTGCCGGCGACCCCACCGCCATCCTGGGCCCCCTCAATCACGGAGATCAGTGGCGACACCAGTTAAGCGGACGGGGATCGAAGACACCAGATGCCGCAGTCCGCCTGCTCAACGAAAGGGGCCCTCGCGCCCGCCGACTACTCTCAGCGCATCACCTGGCTGGTCATCCACCCAGTCGTCCACGAGCCGAACCGCGCAGGCAACTGTTCGGCCAGCCGTTCGGCGAAGGTCCGAAGGTCGTATCGGCGCCGGTTCGTCGGATGCCGATGACGGTGTATCTCCGCGCTCGTGTGCCCCTGGTGACACAGCATTCACGATAGCTGCGTCGACTTCTCCGGCAACGTGGTGGAAATGGATGTCGATGAGCTCTCGGCTATCGGCTGATCGCCGCGCTGGGTAGGGACGCCGGCGCCGGACCCCGGGGTGGTGATCCGGGCGTTCGCCTCGACACGGAACGTTTCAATAAGCACGGCGATGACACGCGATGCCTCGTGCAGCGCCACGTGGGTGTGATAGGCGTGCATGGTGGCCGGTAACGGGCTGTCCTGGGGGCCAGCGACTCGCCACCTTTCGAAGCAGTGTCGAGCCACCTTCAGCGCAAGTTCGGCGTCGTGCCACTGCAGATTCGCGGCAATCACGCGTGTCCTGCCGTCACTCTGGGTCGGGTGTTGCCGCATCGAATTGTCCTGGTCCATACCGGTAACCCCTCCTGCGCGACGGCTCTGAGGTTGGATGTCGGTGAGCTCGGCGCGGACGTGTGGCAATAGCACCACTCGCTGCCGGGTGACTGGTGGCGGTCCGGTCGCCGGCTGCGACGCGCGCAGGATCTGCGGCCGCTCCAGCGGAGACGGTGGTGCGATCAGCGCGGGCGGTGGGGCGCGGTGCCTGGCGACGACTCTGTGGTGGCAGTGCTCGCGGGAATCTCGGGTGGCGGTGGGTGCCGTCTCGACCGACTGAAGGATAGGCGGTGGCGCCACCGATGCCCCCCTGCCAAGGGCAGCGCCACCGCCAGGACCGGCCGCTGTGCTCGTCCCCCGAACCCCCGCTTCGAGTTTCGGCCGCCGGCCGTTGATTCCGGTCGGGCCGTCGCCGACCGGAGCTTGGGTAGGCCAACCCACGAGTATCCGCCACACTCGGGGCCAGCTTGCTGACGTCAAGGGGTCACTCGCGCGATGTGCGACGTCAGACAATCGCGATAATCCTGCAAGATGGATGACAACCCCCGGACGGAAGGTGCTCAGCGCGATTCACCGAGCTCGCATAACGCCAGGGTCCAGAGCGTGTGCCACGGATCGTAGCCGGATTTGCCGGTGTAGTAAACCCTTTGACCGATTAGGAACCCTGGGGAGCCGGAACAGACTGTCACGCTTCGTCACCCAAGAGTAAGCCGCTTCGCACTGATTCGCGTCTCCCCGCGCCTGGGCGTGGCTTGGTTGAGGCTGCCCCGGCTGGGCGAATCGGCAAAACCAATGAGGTCCCGGCCGGCCGTCGGTTGAGTTATCTCCCGCGCGAGAGCCTGCTTGGCCGCGCGCCATCGCGGGGTAACGCCGCAGTACCGTTGGAGATCAACCAAGCACTGGCGGAGGACCGATGCGCTCCAGATGTCCCGAGCTTCACAACAGAGTTGTCAGCGGCCGGCCCAACGACCCTGGTGTGGAGTTCGGGAGCCGGGGAGCAGACGAGCCAGCAGATGGGGTCGGAGTACCAGTAGCGGTCGGCGTATCGACAGAGGTGCCGCAGTGCGGGTGATTCACTGTGACGGGTCCCCCGAGGCGGGCTGGGAGCTGGACGCCGCGCTTCGCGCCATGCTGGCGGGAGGCGAGGCAGTGGCTCCGGTGGGGCCGGAGCAGGCGATCCCGCCCCGCGACCCGGGCCCGGGCCAGGCGGTGCTGGGCACCTCAGGCTCCACCGGGGGGCACAAATGGGTGCAGCTCAGTGCCGCTGCGCTGGGCGCCTCCGCTGAGGCCACCCATGCGCGACTCGGGGGCCCGGGCCGGTGGTTGCTGGCGCTGCCCGCCCAGCACGTCGCCGGAGTGCAAGTGCTGGTTCGTGCGGCGCTCGCGGCCAACCGGGCTGAACTACTCGACCTACGCGGCGGGTTCGACCCAGCCCGGTTCAGCGCTGCAGCGCACCGGCTGACCAGCACGGCTGGGCGGTGCTACACGGCGTTGGTTCCCACTCAGCTGGTCCGGCTGCTGGACACCGATCCCGGCTGCCTCGCTGGATTCGACGCCGTGTTGCTCGGCGGCGCAGTCACCCCGGAGCGGCCACTGCACCGGGCTCGGGCAGCCGGAGTGCGGGTGGTGACGACCTACGGCATGACCGAGACCGCCGGCGGTTGCGTCTACGACGGATGGCCGCTGGAGGGCGTCAAAATCCGGCTGGACCAGGACGATAGCGGGAACATCGAGCTGGCGGGTCCGATGCTGGCCACCGGATACCTCGATGCTCCCGAGCAGACCGCGGTGGCGTTCCGGGATGGGTGGTTCCAGACCTCCGACCTCGGCCGGTGCGACGGTCAGGGCCGGCTGCAGGTGCTCGGGCGAGCCGACGACGTGATCATCACCGGTGGTCTCAACGTGGCTCCAGCTGAGGTGGAGGCCGTTCTCACCGGTCTGCACGGCGTCGCCGCCGCCTGCGTCGTCGGCCTGCCCGACCCGGACTGGGGCGAGCGGGTCACCGCTGTGATAATACCCGCCGATCCTGGCCGGCCTCCGGAGCCCGGTGCGCTGCGGCTAGCCGCCTGCCGGCTGCTGACCGAGGCACAGGTGCCCAAGGAGATCGTCCTGCTCGATGCGCTACCGCTACATGGCGTCGGCAAGCCGGACCGCAGGGCCGTCCGGACCATGCTCGTTGCCCGGAACCGCTGACCGCTTTTCGCCCACGTTAAGTACATGTTCACCCACTCCGGGTATGGACGCGCGCCCGTAACCGGCGTTCTGTGTTACCTACCGTCCCAACAATCACATCAGCCACAGTGGAAACAGCTGGCCCGACAGTCAGGAGCACCCGTGGCGCCGCCTGCTCGACGCTGCCGCCGTGCGCGCAACACGGTCCGGCTTGCCGCCTCGGCCGTCGTCGCGGTGCTCGCACTTGTCTGCGGGTTGAGTTTCCCGGCTCTGGCCCAAGACCGGATCACGACCTGGTCTGCCCGCCTCGCCCCGGACTGGGATGACACGAACGTGCGCTTCGACGCCGACGGCCTGCACCTCGACTCCCACCCCGGCGGACCGGCGAGCATCAGATCCGGCCGGCCCGAGGGCGTGCTCGTCACCGCGGTGCAACCGCTGGCCGAGCTCAGCAGTCAGGTAGCGACGGAGCTCGTCGCCGATCAACCAGATGGCTCGACCGTCGCGGTGGACGTCCGGGGAATTCGCGGCGACGGATCGTGGACCGAATGGGTGGCGACCGGCTCGAAGGCACCCGCACGGCTGGGCGCCGCGGTGACCGGCGTGCAGACCCGGATCGTGCTGCGCGCCGGCCCGGGTGGGGCAAGCCCACTGGTGCGATCACTGCGGCTGACCGCACAAC
>JAICSB010000405.1 GCA_025937115.1 Pseudonocardiaceae bacterium
GACATGCCGGTGGCCGAAACCCTGGACACCGTCGCGGAGCTGGACCTGGCGGATCTGCGTCCGGGCGCCGTGCTGGTCAACCGGGCGCGGCCATCTCGGCTGCCCGCCCAGTCGGTGACCGCCGCGGTCAACGGACAGGTCCATGCTGACCGGGTCCGCGCCGGGTTGCTCGCCGCCGGACTGGATCTGGAACCGGCCGTGCTAGACGGCCTGGTCGCCGAAACCGTGGAACATGCGCTGCGGGTGGACGCCGAGCACCACGCCCGGGCCAGACTCGCCGACGCCGGCATGCCGCTGATCGAACTACCCGAGCTGACCGAACCCGGGGGTGATGGAGTGGATCTCGGCGGGATTTACGAGCTCGCCGAAGCGCTCCGCGCGCAGGGCGTGCGATGAGCACGCCGGCTCCGCTCGATATCGACGCGCTGCTGGACAATCGCGCCACCCGAGTGGTGGTGTGCTGCGGCGCGGGGGGCGTGGGCAAGACGACGACGGCTGCGGCGCTCGCGCTGCGGTCAGCCGAGCGCGGCCGATCGGTGGTGGTACTCACCATCGATCCGGCCCGACGCCTCGCTCAGTCGCTGGGCCTACCGGAACTGACCAACAATCCTCGCCTGGTGGCCCCGACCGCGGAGATCCAGGCAGCCGGCGGGCAGCTGCACGCGATGATGCTGGACATGCGACGCACCTTCGATGAGATGGTGCAGGCGCACGCCAGCCCGGAGCGGGCCGCGCACATCATCGCCAACCCCTTCTATCAGGCCATCTCCACGTCGTTCTCCGGAACCCAGGAGTACATGGCGATGGAGAAGCTAGGACAGCTGGTCGCGGCGCGGCTATGGGATCTCGTCGTGGTCGACACGCCACCTTCGCGGTCCGCGCTGGATTTTCTGGACGCTCCGCAGCGGTTGTCGTCGTTTCTGGACGGGCGGATGATCCGGCTGCTGTCAGCGCCGGCGCGGGCCGGTGGCCGCGGCGTCCGGCGGCTGGTGGGTGCCGGCTTCGGGCTGTTCACCAGGGCGATCTCGACGATCCTGGGCGGTCAGATGCTGGCTGACGCGTCGGCGTTCGTGCAGGCTTTCGACACCATGTTCGGCGGGTTCCGGGAACGTGCCACCGCGACCTACGAGTTGCTCCGCGCCCCGGGAACACAGTTCGTGGTGATTGCGACTCCGGAGGCCGACGCGGTCCGCGAGGCGGCCTACTTCGTCGACCGGTTGGCCACCGAGTCGATGCCCCTGGCGGGGCTGGTACTCAACCGGACACATCCGGTGCTCGCCGACCTTCCGGCTGCCCGCGCCGAGACAGTGGCTGAGACACTGGAACGAGCGGACCCAACCGCTGACTCCGTTGGGCCGCTGGCCGCGGCAGTCCTGCGGTTACACGCCGACCGGGTCGCCCTGGCCCAGCGGGAACGCCGGCTGCTGGCCCGGTTTCGCCGGGCACATCCGGCGGTCGCGGTGGTCGCGGTGCCGGCGCTGGCCGTCGATGTGCACGATCTCCCGGAACTGCGACGCATCGGCCGGCTACTCGCAGGCAAGCAGCCGGCCGGGAGCGATCCCGTATCAGCGCCGCTGAGCGACTCGTCAGCGAACTGAGTCGAGCATGTGGTAAAGCAGCAGCAGCTGGGTGATCGCCAGCGGCTCACTGCGGGTGCCGTCACCGATATGGCCCAGCGAGACCGGCAGCTCCGACTCGGTGCCGAGCTCCGCCCAGATCGCCTTCTCCAGCAGCCGGCTCTCCTCGCGAGGCACATACCCGTGCACATGCAGACCCTCCACCGGCCGGCCGTCCTCGTCACGCTTGAGCTTGAGGTGCATGGCACGCCGGTCGGACTCGCGGAACACTCCGGTGAGATCGGGGTGGCGGATCGTCGGACGCAGTGTCAGCTCAGCCGACAGCGGGGTGTCCGGCGGGTCTTCGCGCCCCTCGATGGGGCCGAACCGGACCACGATGTCGGCGGCGGACCGTTGCGGGCGGATGAACTTCTCGGACTCAGGCTCGCGCTTGTCGAGTTCAGCCAGCACCTGTTCCGGGGTATATCCGCGTTTGCTGGTGTCACGCTTGACCTTCCAGTCGCGGCGGATGTGCTCCGGCGGGTCGAGGTAGACGGTGATGTCGAAGCACGCCTGGGCCAGCCGGGTGTGCAGTGGTAGCAGACCCTCAACTATCACGAACTCGGTGGGCTCGATGAGTTGGGGCCGGGTGAGCTCGCCGGTGTCATGGTCGTAGACCGGTTTGAGCACTGGCTGCCCGGTGGCCAGCAGCTGCAGGTGCTGTTCCATGATCTGTACGTAGTTACAGTCCGGGTGCAGCGCCGTAAATGGCAGCCCCTTGCGTTCCTGGCGATCATACCGATGGTAGTCATCCACACACAGGGACGTAATTCGCTCGGCGCCCAGCGCGTCCACCAAGCCTTGGGTCAGCGTGGTCTTCCCGGCAGCGCTGTCGCCAGCGATCGCGAGCATCACCGGCCGCGATGTGTTGGAGCCAGCCCGCTCCATTCGCAACAATTTGTCGGGCACGACACACCCCTTTTCTTCGCACGGCCCCGCACGGCCCCGCAAGCCTCGATAGGCCGCGTTTGACCGTATGCACGCCGCCGCGGCCCGGCGTCCCCTCCTGGAGGGAAAGTCGAGGGGATAACCCGATTACACTCAGCATATGAAAGGCCGGCACATGGAAGGCCAGCCGCTCCGTGTGGTCCTGGTCGATGACCATGAGATGGTGCGCACCGGTCTCAAGGCGATGCTCAGTCGCTTCGCCGGAGAGGTTCGGGTGGTCGGCGAAGCAGCGGATGCGGCGACAGCACGGCGGGTTGTAGCTGGGCTGGACCCCGACATCGTCCTCGCCGACGTGCGGCTGGGCGGGGAAAGCGGGCTGGACCTGTGCCGCGAGCTCATCGCGGACTCCCCCGGACGCCGGGTCGTCCTGCTGACCGTCTACGACGACGAGCAGTACCTGTTCCAAGCCATGCAGGCCGGTGCGGCGGGCTACCTTCTCAAGCGCATCGACGGGCCGGAGCTGGTCGAGCAATTGCGCCGGGTGCACGCCGGTGACGTTGTCGTCGACGCCGGTCTCAGTGCCCGAGCCGGAGCGTCCGCCGACCGCCTGCGGGCTGGCGGGTACTGGCCCGGCGCACACCTCGGCCTCACCCCGCGGGAAAGCGAGGTGCTTTCCCTGATGGTCAGCGGCTCGTCCAACCGAACTATCGCCACCGAACTACTGGTCGGTGAGGAGACCGTCAAGAGCCACGTTCGGGGCATCTACCGGAAGCTGGCCGTGACCGACCGGGCGGCAGCGGTGGCAACCGCGTTGCGCGAGGGTCTCTTCCTTTAAATGTCACAGTCTTTAAAAGTCAGGCCACCGCGGCTGAGTTGGGTTCGACCCGTCCGGCCAGCGCTTGCTGGCCCGCCGAGATGAGTGCCGAATCTCCGTGCCACGCCTTCAGCGCCGGGTCAACCAACGCCCGACCGAAGGAGAAGGTCAACGGCCAGGGTGTCTCGTGCTTCTGCATCGCGGCCAGGTTCGCGGTCGCCACCTCGGGCGACTGACCACCGGAGAGGAAGGCCACTCCGGCCAACGTCTCGGGCAGCACTGCCCGCAGCGTGGTCACGGTCGCTTCGGCAACCTCCTCCGGACTGGCCTGCTGCCCCGATGTCGTGCCGGGCACGACCATGTTGGGCTTGAGCACAGTGCCGGCCAGATCCACCCCGGCCTCGTCCAGTTCCGCCAACAGATACTCCAGCGCCGCCCGGGTCACTTCGGCGCACCGCTCGATGGTGTGATCGCCGTCCATCAGCACCTCGGGCTCGACGATGGGCACCACCACCGACTCCTGGCACAGCGCGGCA
>JAICSB010000561.1 GCA_025937115.1 Pseudonocardiaceae bacterium
GCCTTGTGAGCGAAAGCCGACCTCCCGACGTAGGCCTGGTGGGTGTCGGGCGCGAGGTTGGCGATCTCAGCCAGCGCGTGCGCGGTGCGGGTGAGCTCGGCCATCCCGCGCTCCGGGAGGGCCGGCATCCCCAGCTTGGTGACAAGATTGCCGGTGACGGCGAACAGGTCGGCGTTGCCGGTCCGCTCGCCGTAGCCGTTGGCGGTGCACTGCACATGGGAAGCCCCGGCCTGCACCGCCGCGACCGAGTTGGCCACCGCGCAGGCGGTGTCATCCTGGCAGTGGATTCCCACCCGGAAACCAGTGCGGGCCACCACCTCGGCGACGGTCTCGGCGAGCTGCAGCGGCAGCTGCCCACCGTTGGTGTCGCAGAGCACCGCGACGTCGGCGCCCGCGGTGACGCCGGCCTCGAGCACCCGCAATGCGCAGTCAGCGTCGAAGGCATAGCCGTCGAAGAAGTGCTCGGCATCGAGAAACACCCGCCGCCCCTCACCGACCAGTAGCGCGACGGTGTCCGCGACCATCGCGCAGGCCTGCGCCACGTCCACCCGTAGCGCCCGCTCCACATGCCGCCGATCGGACTTGGCGACCACTGTCACCACAGGAGCTCCCGATGCCAGCAACGCCTGCACCTGTGGGTCCTGCGCGGCGCGCAGCCCGGCGCGTCGGGTGGAGCCGAAGGCCACCAACGCGGCGTGGGTCAGTTCCAGCTCACCGGCCGCGGCCCGGGCGAAGAACTCGGTGTCCTTGGGCATCGCACCGGGCCAGCCACCCTCGATGAAACCGACACCCAGCGCGTCCAGCAGCCGGGCGACGGCGAGCTTGTCGGCCACTGAGTAGGAGATCCCCTCGCGCTGAGCCCCGTCGCGCAGCGTGGTGTCGTAGAGGTGGAAGTCGTCACCGAGCGGGGTGCCGGCTGGGCTGGTGCGGGACATCGTCGAGGCTCCAAGAGTTGTGCGGGCAACAAAAAAGACCCCTCGCGGGTGCGAGAGGTCTGCGCGTCGGGTGATGGTGCGTGTTACCCGACGCGCTCAGCAATAATGATCACACTGTGGTGTGCCACGAGCGCAGTCTGGCACACCGGGCGCAGGAACGGAACTCGCATTCCGGTGCGCTGCGCTGTCCGCCGGCTATCCGGGGTGCTCAGCACGCCGCGGCACCGACGGGTGCGTGAGCTGCGCCAGCATCGTGGCGGTGTCCATCCAGACGTTCTCACGACTGATCTTCCCGAGCCCGGCGGCAGCACCGGCTGGCACTACCATCCCGGCACTCTGCTCGCGATCGTGCACAAGGGAACGCTTGACGACGACCGCTGGCCCTACGCCGATCAGCGGGCGTCGGTCGAGTCTCGGATGTGCTCGGCGATGGCGGCGATGGCGTCCATCTCGCCGGTGGCCACGGATATGACGAAGTCGTATGCCTCATCGTTGGAAAGGGTGAGCTTGCGTCCGTTGACACCGAGGAACGCGATCAGCCCGGCCAGGGCCAGTCGCTTGTTTCCGTCGACCAGAGCGTGGTTGCGAGCAAGGGAGTGCAGCAACGCAGCCGCCTTGTCTTCGACGGCGTCGTAGGCATCGTTGCCGAAAACTGATGTCTGCGGCCGCGCCACTGCCGACTCCAGCAATCCGTAATCGCGGACCACAACCGCCCCGCCCAGCGTTCGCTCAGCAACGTGTAGCAGCTCGGGCAAGGTCAGGTATATCACCGACCGAGTCGCTCCAACGCCTCGGCATAGCGCGGTAGCTCCTCGTCAAGTACCTGGTCAAGCAACTCTTCCCGGCTGTGATTCTCCACATACTCGCGCACCGCTTGGCGAGCGACCTCCTGCATCGATCGGGACTCTAGTTCGGCACGCCGACGCAGCGCCTCAGCCTCTGCATCTGTCAGACGCAGCGTCATAGCCATGAGGCCGATGGTATCACTCATGACACCTCAAGCTGGCGCGCACGCCGACTCGATACCGTGATCCCATGGGCGATATCCACGACGATAAGAAGCACATCCGCGGCACCATCGATCTGTCGAACGCCGTGTGGCAGCGCGCAGCGGGCTCGGAGGAGCTAGCGGGGCCACATCTGGAGATCGCCTTCGTACAGGACGGCCACGTGGCGATGCGCAGCTCCGAGCATCCCGTGGACGACCAGACTCTCATCTTCACACCGTCGGAGTGGGAGGCGTTCGTGCTCGGCGCCAAGGACGGCGAGTTCGACGTCATGTGACGGCCCCGCCCCCAACCACCCCGGGGTGGGCCTTGGGCTCTGAGTAAGAGCACTGTCACACGTCTCGGAGAGGCTCGCTACAGGGTGGCGCGCTCGACCCGCTGGCTTGACGAGACCAGGGCGGCCAGTCGGTCACCGATCGCATGGGTACCACCCGGATGGGTATGATCGCGAGTGGCCAAGTCGAAGGCCACTGCGGCCTCCACCCGGCGAGACGGCTCGTCCAGTCCCAGATGGGCGAGCATCAGACCGATCGACAGCACGGCAGCCGTCGGGTCCGCGATGCCCTGGCCGGCGATGTCCGGGGCGGAGCCGTGCACCGGCTCGAACATGCTGGGGTTGCGGCGAGCCACGTCGAGGTTGCCGCTGGCGGCCAGCCCGATCCCACCGGTGACGGCCGCCGCGAGATCGGTGAGGATATCGCCGAACAGGTTGTCGGTGACGATCACGTCGAACCGGCCGGGGTCGGTGACCAGGTGGATGGTGGCAGCGTCGACGTGCTGGTAGGCCACCGTCACC
>JAICSB010000397.1 GCA_025937115.1 Pseudonocardiaceae bacterium
ATGGGTCTGATCGTGCTGGCCCAGCTCACCGGGGTGAAGATGGCCGATGATCCGGCGCGGCAACTGATCGGCGCACCGCAGGGCTACGCGCAGAAGACATTGGTCGCACAGATCGCGCAGGTGGTCTTCGACGGTTTCCCGCCGGCGTTCTACTTCATCACCGCGGTCACCGCGCTGATCCTGGCGCTGGCCGCGAACACTGCGTTCAACGGCTTCCCGGTGTTGGGTTCGATCCTGGCGCTGGACCGCTACCTGCCTCGCCAGCTGCACACTCGAGGTGACCGGTTGGCCTTCTCCAATGGCATCATCTTCCTAGCCGGCGGGGCAACTGTCCTGGTGATCGCGTTCGGCGCCGAGGTCACCCGGCTGATCCAGCTCTACATCGTCGGGGTGTTCGTCTCGTTCACCTTGAGCCAGACCGGCATGGTGCGGCACTGGAACCGGCTGCTGGCTCTCGGGCCGGAGCCGGCCCAGCGTCGCCGGATGCGGCGTTCGCAGGCGATCAACCTGCTGGGACTGGTGATGACCGGCTCAGTGCTGATAGTCGTGCTGGCCACCAAGTTCGCGCAGGGCGCATGGATCGCGATCGCGGCCATGGTGGCGATCTTCTTGGTGATGCGGGCGATCCGGAAGCATTACGACCGGGTATCCGCCGAGTTGGTGCCCCGGGAGATCGATACCGTGCTGCCGTCGCGCAACCACGCGATCGTGCTGGTAGCCACCTTGCACCTGCCGACATTGCGCGCCCTGGCTTACGCCCGGGCTACCCGACCTGACGTGCTGGAGGCGGTCACCGTCAACGTCGATGACGCGAGCACCCGAGATCTGGTCGCGCAATGGGAGGCACGCGAGCTTCCGGTGCCGCTGAAGGTGGTCGAGTCGCCGTACCGGGAGATCACCAAGCCAGTGATCGACTATGTCAAGCGAGCTCGCTCGGACAACCCCCGTAACGTGGTGACGGTGTTCATCCCGGAGTATGTCGTGGGCCACTGGTGGGAGCAGATCCTGCACAACCAGAGTGCGCTGCGGATCAAGGCCCGCCTGCTGTTCGAGCCGGGCGTAATGGTGACGAGCGTGCCGTGGCAGGCGCGTTCCTCCAACCGGGCTGCGCAACGGGAGGAGCTCGCTCCGGGTGCGGTGCGCTGGGGCATGAACAGCGATCGCGCCGCCAAGTCACACACCACCCCTGGCAACAGCACCCCGGCCGGCGGCCCACCAGCGGGGGCGGCCGCGGCCACCCCCCCGCCGCGCGGGGTCGACCGACCGTGACAGCCGACGCAACAAATCCAGCGGGAGCCGTCGAACTGGAGCTCACCGTCGGACGGGTGGGCCATGGTGGGTTCTGCGTGGCCCGCCATGAGGGTCGGGTGGTCTTCGTCCGGCATGCGTTGCCCGGAGAGCGGGTCCGGGCGGTGGTGACTGAGGACCGCGGCGGATCTTACTGCCGGGCCGACGCGGTAGCGGTGCTCGAACCTGCAGCCGGGCGGGTGGCGCCGCCGTGTCCGGCATCGGGCCCCGGCGGCTGTGGCGGTTGTGACTTCCAGCATGTCGCTCCTCAGCTGCAGCGCGAGCTCAAGGCGCAGGTGGTGGCCGAGCAGCTACACCGGATCGCCGGGCTGGACGTCGCGGTGACCGTGCAGGAGCTGCCCGGCGGCTCGCTGGGCTGGCGGACCCGAACCCGGCTGGCGGTGGACGGGACAGGGCAGCCCGGTTTCCGGGTCCACCGCAGCCATACCGTGCTGCCGGTGGCGGCCTGCCCGCTGGCTCTGCCGGGTTCTCTGGACGGGGTGTTCTCCCGGCGTTGGCACCCGGGCAGGGAGCTTGAGGTGGTCGCTGAGGATTCCAGTCGGGTGCACGTGGCGCAGCTGCCGGCTAGCGGACCGCCGAAACAGCTGCACGGCAGCGGACGTGTCGTACGACACGCTGTGGGCCGCCGCTGGGAACTGTCCGCGCGGGGTTTCTGGCAGGTGCATCCCGCCGCGGCGGACGTGCTGGCCAGGCTGGTAGGGGAGTGGGCAGCCGCGCCGCCGGGCGCCACGGTGTGGGACCTCTATGGCGGAGTGGGCTTGTTCGCCTCGGTGCTGGCCGGTCAGGTCGGGCCGACCGGGTCGGTGACCGTCGTGGAGGCATCCCGGCGGTCAGTGGCCGACGGCGCCGCGGCGCTGGCCGACCTCGGGCAGGTGCGCTTCGTCCATGGCCGGGTGGAACACGTGCTCGCCCAGCTACCCGGAGCCCCGGACGTGGTGGTGCTGGACCCGCCCCGTCGTGGGGTCGGCCGGCAATTGGCCGCAGCGGTGGCGGACCGCGGGCCCGCACGGTTGATCCATTTGGCCTGTGACCCGGCGGCGCTGGCTCGAGACGTCGCGGCCTACCTTCAGTGCGGGTACCGGCTGCTAGCGGTGCGGGCACTGGACGCCTTCCCGATGACCCACCACATCGAATGCGTCGCTGTGCTGGCACCCGAGTCCATGATCGTCGAATCTGGGGCGTGACTGTGCAAACGTGGACCGCCATGGCTCAGCTTTGGTGATCATGGGAAGCTACCGCTCGCAGTGCGCAGATCGGTCGTACGCGTGGCGTGCCGGTCCCTGATGTCTCTCCTAGAGTGGGAGTCCGGTCGCCATCGCGGCCGGCGGCCCGTCGTTGGCGGCCGGCTTTGGACTTTGCGGCGACCGAGGGGGGACCAGTGACCTTATTGCAGTCGGTGCACAGCCCGCAGGACGTCAAGCGCCTTGATCTGGCCGCTGCGACCCAGCTGGCCGGTGAGATCCGCAGATTTCTCGTCGAGAAGGTGTCGCGCACCGGAGGGCACCTCGGTCCGAACCTTGGCGCGGTGGAGCTCACCCTTGCCGTGCATCGAGTGTTCGACTCCCCGCACGACCCAGTGATCTTCGACACCGGCCACCAAGCGTACGTACACAAGATCATCACGGGGCGGGCGGCAGGGTTCGACCGGTTGCGCAAGCGAGGTGGATTGTCCGGTTATCCCTGCCGCGCGGAGAGCGAGCACGACTGGGTGGAGTCCAGCCACGCCTCGGCCGCGCTGTCCTACGCCGACGGGCTGGCCAAAGCCTTCGCCCACTCTCGCGCCCAGACCGGCGCGCCGTCCGGGCCAGACCGGCACGTCGTCGTGGTCGTCGGAGACGGAGCGCTGACCGGTGGAATGTGCTGGGAGGCGCTGAACAACATCGCCGCCGGCAAGCACCGACCGGTGATCATCGTGGTCAATGACAACGGCCGCTCCTACTCACCCACCATCGGCGGCTTCGCCGATCATCTGTCCACGTTGCGGCTGCAGCCCAGCTACGAGCGGGTACTGCGGACCGGCAAGGAAGCCTTGGTGCGCACCCCGGTGGTGGGCCGGGCGATCTACGCTGGATTGCACGCCGCCAAACGAGGCCTGAAGGACGCTCTGACCCCGCAGATCCTCTTCGAAGACCTCGGCCTGAAATACCTCGGCCCGGTTGACGGCCACGACCTGAGCACTATGGAATCCGCGCTGCGCCGGGCGAGAGACTTCGGCGGCCCGGTGATCGTGCACGCGGTCACCCGCAAAGGCAACGGCTACCTGCCGGCGGAGAACGACGTTGCCGAGCTGATGCACCAGGTGAAGGTGATGGATCCGGAAACCGGCACCCCGATCGCGCCTGCCGGTATCTCCTGGACCAGCGTTTTCACCGACGAACTCATCAAGCTGGCCGGCGCGCGCGCGGACCTGGTCGCGATCACTGCCGCGATGCCGGGCCCGACGGGTCTGGCGGTGTTCGCCAAGCGGTTCCCGGACCGCTGCTTCGACGTGGGCATCGCCGAGCAGCACGCGGTCACCTCTGCGGCGGGACTGGCCCTGGGCGGGCTGCATCCGGTGGTGGCGTTGTACTCCACGTTCCTCAACCGGGCGTTTGACCAGTTGCTGATGGACGTGGCGCTGTTGAGCGCGC
>JAICSB010000176.1 GCA_025937115.1 Pseudonocardiaceae bacterium
CCACAGAGACCAGGCCCAGCCGGCACGAGTTGAAGGGTGGTGCCTGGACCAGTCCGTTCCTACGGGCAACGCCATCATTGTTCAACGACGCCGCCGCATCCATGTGCGACGACGACACAGGATTCCGATGCGCAGTAACAACCGAAACACTAGACCGCTGATCAATCGCTAGTGTGCCGTTAGAGCTGTTCGGCGGGAATGTCCGCGTACAGGTCGCGCAACTGCTTCAGCGCCGGGTGATCAGTAGCCCACGACTGGTCGTCCACCGCAGCAACCGGCCGAATGCCTGTCGCCGCATTGGTCGCGAACACGAACTCCATGGTCGGCAGGTCCGAGAGGGTGACCGGTTCGGTGTGTATCGGCTCGTCAAGGGTCTGGTGCAGCAGGGTCATCGTGATGCCGGTCAGCCATTCCGAGCGTGGCCAGATTGTTTGTCCTTCCCGTACGAATCCGATATTCGACGTTGCGATTTCAGAGATCGTCCCGTCCGGGTTGAGGAACAGAGCGTCATCGAAGCCTTCGCGTTGGGCAGTCCGCCGGCACCGGAGCGCGCCAAACAGGCCGATGTGCTTCACCGCAGGCATCTCCCGCCGGTACGAGGCAGCTTGCAGGCGCAGCGGAGCAGGTGTGCCCAACGGTGCCGGTCGTGTCGTCACGAGGATGTGCGGGACGGCGTCCGATCCGATTATGCCCAATTCTAGCGTGGGATCGTAGACCGTCACTCGCGCGACAGTGCGCGGAGCGGCATCCGTCAACACGTGCCGGATGTAGTACCGCACGCGGTCGGTGTCCAGGTCGACGTCAAAGAGTAGGCGGCAGTCTCGCTCCAACCGTTGCATGTGGAGCGACAAGCCGCGCACGCAGCCGTCCTCCGCCAGCATCGAAGTGAAGTGGCCGTAGTTGGTCAGCGCGAGAGCCATGACCTGGTCCATGGTCGGGAGCACACCGTTCAATTGCATGTGGGTCAGCTTCCCAGGGTTGCAGCCTGAAGGACATGCCAAAACCGTCGAAGTTCGGTGAAAGGTCAGGGCTTCCGGTTCGGTGAAAGTTCAGCGCTTGGGTCCTATTAGGACACTTCTCGCCACGTGGTCCAGGCCGCATAGTTGATGCATGAGCAACAACGACGGAAGGGACGATGATGGCCAAGAATGAAATTCCAGAAATGAAGACCGGTTGCAGAGTGATGTCCAAGATGGTCGACACGGGCGTCGGGTTGGCCATTCTGGTAATCGTCATAAATCCGGAAGACGGTCCATGTCGTGAGGACGAGACCGACCCGCGATCGAGTGAGGTTGTGATTCCGATTACCCGCAATCGTCCCATCAACCTTGAGAGGAGCCATCAAATAATCAACGATGCGATTGACCCGCAGGAGTGGGCTTGCCGGTGCGGTGCCCGTGCCACCAGGCGGGGCGCCCTGGCGCAATGCCGCAAGTGCCGGCGCCGGGACCGCTGGCACCGCCACCAGGCTGGCGTCCGCCGTCACCGCCGGGGTGAGCAGTGGTGAAGCGCCACACGATCCAGGTCGGCCACGGGCGAAGCGGTCCGTTCTCCCGCGCCCACGTCCTGGAACTGGACGGGATCGGGCTCCGGTCAGCCGACCACTACACGCGTCTCATGCCGGTGTCCGAGGCCACCAACGGTGCCTTCCGGCTGGCCATGCTCCCGTTCCGGCTCATCGCGCTGGGCGTGCTGTGGGCGACCGCCACCCCGACGCGGCTGATCGTCACCACCGCTATTTGCACTGTCATTGCCATCAGTCTCTGAGAGGACGGCGGCACGTTAGCGGCTATCCCGCCGCCCGCCGAGCGACCTACCACCGGTCCAGATCCCCGGATGCAAAGGAGGTTTTTACCCGACAATGAACCCACAGAAGCCGTACTCCCTCATCAATCTGGAGGCCGTCCGAAACCATTTCCACCAGGCGTGCCAGTCGCACACCCCGGTCAGGCTCTGGCACGCCGTCGCCGATATTCCCGTCCTGCTCGCTGAGTTGTCCCGACTCCGGTCTCTCTTGGCGCTTGTCCGCGCGATGCACGCAAACCTTCTCGCCGCCGCCCGCGCCACCATCGCCGCCACCCGAGACGGCGAGGCGGACTCGATGTACTACCTGCGCGACGAACTCGACGCGCATGACCAACTTCCGCCCGATCACCTTCACGCCGCTGAACTTCTCGCGCAGCCATGCCCCGAAACCACCGATGACCCGGTCGGCGAACAGGACAGCCAATGACGCGGCTACCCGTGGATAGCCGCGCGGACCAGAAAGTGATCCGCTTCCCTGGCCAGACCGTCAACCATTCCTCCGAGTATCAGGGGTACGACACCGAGCTCATCGAGTCCGATCGACTCCCGACCATTGGCTCGGACGCATCCTCGGCACTTCCGTCGTCGTCCATGACGGTCGAGACCAATGAGCTGGTCTTTCACCCACTCGAGCGGCGCCCGATCGTGCCGATTTGGATGCGCAATGCCGAGCAGGGCAAGGCTTTCTTCCGTTGGCTCGCCGCCAACCTTTGGCATACCACTGCGTTCCACACGCTCCGCATCCCCAAGTACGTGCTGCGCGCTGTGGTGTACACCCCGCGCGGCATTAGCCGCGCAATCGTCGAGTTGTACCGCTGGGCCAGTGACGCCGAGGGCAGGCCGCTGCGGCTCTACGCGATCGAACGTGGTGATGTCACCGGCTATATGACACTGTCCCGGCAGCGCAATAACCGAGTTCGTACTCGGTTGACCACCGTTTTCGGACTCGCCTGCTGTGCCACAGCAGCGCTGCTGGTTGCCGCGCTGCTGTGGCCACGTTCCCCGCTGCTGTTCTTTGCGCTGGCTATCGCGCTGGCCGGCTGGCATGGCCGCCGCGAAGACCAGCCGTTCCTCGACCCGGCCATCATTGTCCCGCGTGCGCGCAAACTCACCCTTGACGTGGTCACGCGCGCATTCGTAGCCGCCGGCCTATGCAAGGAAGACAACCCGATCACCTTCCCGCAACCGATCTGCCGCGACGGGGACGGATGGCTCGCGCTGGTCGACCTGCCCTACGGCAAGAAAGCCGCGGACGCGCTGAAGAAACACCAGGACATCGCCGCCGCGCTGGACATCGACGAGGTCCAGGTCTTCCTGGACCGCATCCGCGGCGAAGCTGGGTCAGCGCGGCGGGTCGCGCTGTGGGTGGCCGACGTGGACGTGTTCGCCCAGAAGCCACCCGTCACCGCGCTGGCCAAGGCCGAGTCGGTGGACTTCTGGAAGGGCTTCCGATTCGGTCAGGATGCCCGCAAACGGCCGGTGCAGCTGGTCATGGTCTGGTCCTCGCTGTTGGTCGGGGCCATTCCTCGGATGGGCAAAACGTTCGCCGCCCGGCTCCCGGCAGCGGCCGCCGCGCTGGATGCGTGGGTGCAGCTGTTCATCTTCGACGGCAAGGGCGGCAAGGACTGGCAGCCGTTCGAGCTGGTCTCCCACCGCTACGGCTCCGGCGTTCGCGCGGCCGTGGTCGAGCACCTGGTACACGTGCTGCGCGAGCTGGTCGAGGACATGAACGATCGCTATGAGCGGCTGCGCGAGCTACCCAACGACCTGTGTCCCGAGGGGAAGCTCACCCCAGCCATTGCACGCAGCAAGCGGCTGGGGATGCCGCTGCGGCTGGTGTGCATCGACGAGGTCCAGCGCTACCTGGAACACCCCGAGCACGGCAAGGCCATCCTGGAACTGCTCACCGACCTGGCCAAGGTCGGCCCGGCTGTCGGGATCATGCTCGTGCTTGCCACCCAGAAGCCGGACTCGAAGGTCATGCCCGACAGTCTGCGCGGTCAGCTCGGCATCCGGTTCGCCATGAAGGTGATGAACTGGCAGTCCTCGGACACCATCCTCGGCGCCGGCGCCTACCCCGACCTGGACGCATCCAAACTACTGCGCGCACACAAAGGGGTGGGCATCCTGCTCGGCGCAGACGACGGCGCGCTGGCCGAGTCCGGCGGGCAGATCATCCGCACCGACCTGATGGACCTGCCCACCCTGCACACGATCTGCGAACGCGGCCGGGAACTGCGGATCACAGCCGGCACCCTGTCCGGGGTCGCCGACGGCGGCGCCTACCTCGTCGAACACGCCGCGCCCCGGCTGCTCGATGACGTGCTGGCCGTGTTCATCGGCGACGAGGCCCGGCTCTGGTCAGAGACCGTGATCGCCCGGCTCGCCGAGGCCAACCCGGACGCCTACGACGGCTGGACCCCCACCGACCTGGCCACCTGCCTCAAGCCCTACGGCATCACCACCGGACAAGTCTGGGGACAGACGCCCGAGGGCCAAGGCGCCAACCGGCGCGGCATCACCCGAGGCACCGTCCTCGAAGCCCTCGCCCAAGCCCTTGACCGACCACCCCAAACCCGCTAACGGTCCGCTAGATCTAGCGCCCACCCCGCTAGGTCTAGCGGCTCCGCTAGACCTCCGACCAGCGCACTAGCTGCCTAGCACCCGTCCACCCGACCCCAACAGAACGGAGGTATCACCAGCCCAAATGAACCAGCCGCAACCGATCCCGCACAACCTCAAGGAGGCAGCCCAGCTATCAGACGAGTCATCTTCCGGCCAGTCCCCTAACCGGGGAGGTGATCACTTGCAGGCATACACGGTCGAGCAAGTCGCCGAGCTGCTCCACGTCGGCCGGGACAAGGTCTACTACCTGCTCCGCACCGGCCAGCTCCGCAGCATCAAGATCGGCAAGCTCCGCCGGATCACCGGCCGGCACCTGGCCCAGTTTGTCGCCTCCTTGGAGGACAGTCTATGAGTGTGTTGCACTGCAACACAGTGTACTGCATATTGTGACACGGCACCGACGTCCGAACCAAGGAGGGAGTCCATGCCAGCAACCCAGACCTACAGCCTGCGCCTCGGCGCGGACCGCCGATACAAGCTCGAAGAGATCGCACGGCGAAAGGATCGTGACCTCTCCTACGTGATCAGGAAGGCCATCGATGAGTACATCGAGCGCCACCAGTACGACCCCGACGGCGACTGACACAACGCAGCGCCAGCCCTGGCCACCACGATCCAGGTGGTACGCCTCGAACGCGGGCCAGGGCACGCCAGGCCCCACCCCATCACCCGGCAGGAACGGAGTTTCCATGTCCACTCTCTTGATCGGCAAGTACCAGGCCACCATCTACCCCGAGGACAACGGGTACATCGGGGCGATCAGCCTCGGCTTCGACGGCAGGGGCAACCGGAAGCGCATCAAGCGCAGGGGCAGGACCAAAACGGCTGTCACGGACAAGCTGAGGAAGGCCGTTAACGCCCTCGAAACTGGCATCGATGCCAGCGACTCCTACACCGTGGGCGACGCAGTCCGCGACTGGCTCGCCAGGGGGCTCAAGGACCGCGACGCGCACACCATCGCGGCCAACCGCATCCTCGCCGAACGGCACGTGATACCGCTCATCGGCGCGATCAAGCTCAAGGAACTGACCGCCGACCAGGTCGACGAGTGGCTCGACGGGCTGACCGGCGCGCTCGCGACGAGGAGCCTGCAAGGGGTCCACGCGATCCTCAAGCGGGCCACCCGGCAGGCGCAAGCGCGAGACAAGGTGCTGCGCAACGTCGCCGGGCTCGTGACGACACCCAAAGGAAAGGAGGGACGGCCCAGCAAGGCCATGACGCTGCAACAGGCTACGGCCTTGCTAGAGCACGCCACGGCATCGCGGCTTTATGCCTACGTCGTCGTGAGCTTGCTCACGGGCATACGCACCGAGGAGGCCCGCGCGCTGCGCTGGTCCCACGTAGTCGCCTGGGTAGCGGATGGAGCGGCATGGGTGCCGGTCACCGAAGCCGGGTTCGATCACGAGCGGTTCGCGATCTACGTCTGGCGCTCGGTGCGTGCCAACGGTGACACCAAGACCGAGAAGTCACGCCGGACGCTGGAACTGCCCACGCAGGCCGCCGCGGCGCTCCGCACCCACCACGTAGGGCAGGCGAGGGAGCGGCTGGCGGCAGGCAAGCGCTGGCGGGATCACGGCCTTGTCTTCGCCAGCCAGGCGGGGACACCGCTCGATGCATCCCACGTTCGCCGGACCTTCAAAGCGATCACCAAGAAGGCCGGTCTCGGCGAGAACTGGACGCCGCGGGAGCTGCGCCACTCGTTCGTGTCCCTGATGAGCGACAACGGCGTTCCCCTCGAAACCATCGCTGATCTCGTCGGGCACGCCAGCACGGCGGTAACTGAGGAGGTCTACCGGCACCAGCTCAAGCCAGTGATCACACGAGGCGCCGAGACCATGAACACCATCTTCAAACAGAACGAAGCCAACTCGGCGTGAGCAAGTGGCCCCCGGTTTGGCCCCCACGGGCCTTCCACAAGATCGCAAAGAGACGAGTTCTTCCTGGTCGGGGTGGCGGGATTCGAACCCACGGCCTCTTCGTCCCGAACGAAGCGCGCTACCAAGCTGCGCCACACCCCGGATGGACGACGGTGAGTCTAGCCGACGCCGGCGGCGTCCCATGCGGAGGCTGGTACCGCGGTTCCGGTGTTGCGCGGAACCAGTGTGAGCAGGCTCGCCTCCGGGGGGCAGGCGAAGCGCACTGGTGCATACGGGGAGGTGCCGAGGCCGGCCGAGACGTGCAGCCAGGTGTGTGCGCCCCACCGGGATGCACCGCGGGCGCGGGAGCGGTCCAGCCCGCAGTTGGTCACGATCGCGCCGTAGCCGGGCAGCCG
>JAICSB010000453.1 GCA_025937115.1 Pseudonocardiaceae bacterium
GCGCGAGACGACCGTGGTCAGCCATGCCGCGAGGTTCTCGATCTGCGCCGCGTCCGTGCGGCTGTAGCGCAGCCAGGTCTCCTGCACGGCGTCGTCGGCCTCGGCCGTCGAGCCCAGCATGCGGTAGGCCACCGCGTGCAGGTGTTCGCGGAGACCCTCGAAGTGCTCGTTCACGGTCACAATCGTCGTTCGCCATCCGTCAGAGCTATGACGAAGCCTATCCGCCGATTGTGACGAGGGATGATGGTCATGGCTCCGATAGTGTCCACTGTGGAGATCGCCGTACCGCCGGCCGAGGCGTTCGCGTACGTCACCGACGTCGCACGGTTCCCGGAATGGCAGCGTGATGTGGTGAGCGTGCATGCTGAGGGCGACCGGTTCACGACCACGCGCCGCATCGGCCGGGCCGAGCGCAGCATGACGCAGGAGATCGTCGAAAGCCGTCCGCCGCTGATGTGGTCCGCGCGGGGCGTCGACGGCCCGATCCGCCCTCATGCGATGCTCACGATCGAGCCGGTCGGTTCGGGTTCGCGGATCACGCTGGCGCTGGACTACGAGGGGTACGGCATCGGGCGGGCACTGCTGCCGCTGGTCCGCCGCCAGACGCAGGCGGGTGCGCCGGTCAGCCTGGCCAACCTCAAGAACGTCCTGGAGGGCGCCCATTAGTGTCTGGGTTTTGCTGTGGTGGTGGGGGACTTGACGGCTCCCATCAGGTTCGTGGGCGTGGGCGGGATGGATCGGTTGGGTTGGCGTTGGGTTGGGTTGATGACGGTGGTCGATCTGCCCCGGCGGTTCGGCGGCGTTGATCACGGGCCGGTTCGACCGTGCGGCGGCCGGGTGGCCGGGGGTGGCGGGGTTCGGCGACCGTCTGCGGCGGGCCTGGGCGGGCCTGGGCGGACCGGTGGGCGGATCGACCACCGTCACCGTCGGTCGCCAGACCGTGGCCGATGCGCCACCCTGCTCCCGGCGTAGGAAGTGCGACATGGTTGTTGTTGCGGCTGAGTTGCCGGGAAAGGACGTCCTCCTCGCGCAGGATTCGGGCGTGGTGTCCCACTGCTTGATGATTGAGGAGGACGTCGTGGGTCAGGTTACCCGGTTGTCGGCGGCGGATCGGCGGCGCAATGCCCGGTTGGCGCGGTTGCGGGTGTTGGTGCCGGTGGAGAACGCGATCCTGGGGATTGATCTTGCTGAGGTGAAGCAGCACGCGGTGTTGTGTGATCATGATTCGCGGGTGGTCAAGCGGTGGAAGGTGACCGCGAAGGCGTGGCAGCTGGGGGTGGTGCTGGACCGGGCGGTCGAGCAGGCGCGGCGGGCCGGGTTCGCTTCGGTGACGGTGACGTGTGAGCCGACCGGGCACCGCTGGCAGATCGTGCAGCAGTTGGCCGCGCAGCGGGGCCTGCCGATGGTGTGTGTCCAGCCGCTGACGATGCGCCGGGCCCGGGAGCAGGAGGATTACACCACCGAGAAGACCGACGCCAAGGATGCGGTCCTCATCGCCCGGCAGGCCGCCCGGCTGCACTGCTACGAGCCGGAGCAGATCGATGAGGGGTGGGGGCGGCTGCGCCACGCCGGGATCCGCCGCGAGCAACTGATCGTCGAGGCGGTTCGCCAGCAGCAGCAGATCCGGGATCTGCTGGAGTGTGTGTGGCCGGCGGTGCTGGCCGCCGCCCCGAAGTGTCTGTTCGACTCGGCGACCTGGCTGGCCTGCCTGCAGGTGGTCCTCGCCGGCTGCGACGGGCACCCGGAACGGTTACGCGGGAGTGGCCTGGAGGCCTTCACCGCGAAGGTGCGGGGCGCCCTGGCGTCGTTCGGCGGGGCCAAACTGCAGCGCTACACCGTGCGCGCGGTGTGGGCTGCGCTCACCGACCCGACCGGCGTGGCGCCCCGCCGGGCCGGGGCGCTGCACCGGGTGGGCTGGATCCTGACCGATTTCGTGGCCACCCGCGCCGCCCTGAACCAGGTCGAGGCCCACATGCTGGACACCCTCGACCAGCTCGGCCTGACCGAGCTGGTCAGCTCCATCCCCGGCGTGTCCGCCATCGGCGCGGCCGCCATCCTCGCCGAACTCGGCGACCCGACCCGCTTCAGCCATGCCCGGGCCGTGGTCAAGCACGCCGGACTGGCTCCCCGCGCCCGCGAAAGCGGCGAATATCACGGCACCACCCGGCTCACCGGACGCGGCCGACCCCGGCTGCGCCTGGCCGCGTGGCGGGCCGTCTTCGGCGCCCTGTACCACAATCCAGTGCTGCTGCAACGCTACCGGCACCTCACCCAACGCACCCGCAACCCACTCTCCGACGGCCAAGCCCGGGCCAGCCTCGCCGCCACCCTGCTGCGCTGGATCCACATCATCATCACCCAACGCATCCCGTTCCACACCCTCACCGCCGCCCACCACACCCAACCGACGGCCCCCACAGCCGGCCCCACAGCAGCCCCCACGGCAGCCTGACCACGGCAGCCTGACCACGCCTCGCCACCAACGTCACGACCCGCACCCCCGGTCGGGCCACGCTCCATCCCGGCGTCGAGCCAACCACGCTCCCGCGACACCATGAGCCGGCCCGCCCGCCCCGCACCACGCTCGGTTGCACGCTGTTGGGCCAACCACGCCCCATTGACCTACGTCGAGCACGAGGCGGACGAGCCCCCGACCACTAGACAAATCCCTCTTACGCTGGTGTCGCGACGGCGCATCGACCACCGTCTGGTCCTCGGCATCGACACTGGCCGCTGCACCCCGGCCGCAGACGCCACGCGTCGCACATCGCGGGATCGTGCTGCACATCGTGGGACCGACCCAGCCGCGGGCCCACCTGGGGCGGCCACGCCAAATGCGAGGACCCGCAAAACTCGGCCACGCCCAGGCAACCGCACTTGGCGCTGGAGCGTCGAGCCGGCCCGCGCGGTAACCGCACCAATTCGCCGACGCACCGCGAGCACACCTAGCACACGGGCGTGCTGATCGCACGAGCAGCAGCGCGCGCGAGAGCGGCCGAGGAGCGCCGCAACAGCCCCCGAGGCCCACCCAAATGCGCGCCCTAATGCGTCGAGAACTCGTCCGTCTCCGGGGCGGCGCTCGCGGCCATGTGGACCAGCCAGCTTCGTACGGCTGCCCGGTCGTCCGCGCTGAACTCGGCCTCCAACTGCGCCTCAACGGCCTGCACGGCGGGCGACGCCGCGTCGATCCGTTCGCGTCCCCGATCGGTCAGGAAAACCTGCTGCGACCGGCGGTCCCGCGGGTGCGCCCGGCGCTCGATCAGCTCCGAGCGCTCGAGCCCGGTCAGGAGCTCATTGGCCGACTGCCGCGCGGTACCGACCTTGCGAGCCACCTCCGCCACGGTGATCCCGGGCTGCTCGGCCAGCATGGTCAACGTCCCGTACTGCGCGACCGACAGCCCGTGCTCGCCCAGTACCCCGGCGA
>JAICSB010000401.1 GCA_025937115.1 Pseudonocardiaceae bacterium
GGCTGTTGAGGGTGTGATCCCGACGCGCTCAGCCGTGGCACGCGCTTCGCTGGCACCCCTCGCGGGTGAGCTGGAGCGCAGGGGCCGCTCAGAGTTCGCTGAGCTGGCTCGCCGAGCACGGCAGGTTTCATCCATCCAGGTGTGAGATGTTCCCGCGGAGACGATGTGCTACCCAGCTGGTGGCGGCTGCCGCTGCTCGGGTTTGGTGGGCGCGCAGGTGCGGCACGCCAGGTGGGGCGGGCCGGCGGGAGTTACGGGCCCAATAGCCGGCGAAGGCGGCGGCGTAGCTGGTGATCACTGCGGGGTCGGTGTCGCGCCAGGTGGGCACGTCAGCCAGGACCGCTTCGGCGGCGGCGGGAGTGTGCCCGCCGAGGATGAGGTGGGGGACCAGATCGGCGATGTCGATCCAGGCCGCGCCACAGACGGGTTGGGCCCAGTCGATGAGGACTACCGCTCCGGCACTGCCGACGAGCAGGTTCGACTGGTTGATGTCGCCGTGTAGCAGCGTCTTACCTTCGGCCGCGAGCAGCCACCGGGTCTCCAGCGCGGCGAGGTCGTTGAGATGGCGGCGGGTCCAGCTGTCCAGGTCGGCCGGCGGCGCGGTGGCGAGTTCACCCCAGCCGTGCACGAGTTCGGCGAGTTCGACGGTGGCGGGTGGCGCCTTGGACACCGGGCAGGGAGTCAGCACCTCGGCCAGGCCAGCAATGGTGGCGACTACGGGCTCGATGTCGGGGGAGCCTGGGGCTAGCTGGGCGTGCCTGCCGTCGATGTCGTCGAAGGCGAGCACGACCCAGCCTGCGATGTCAGCGTCCCAGCGCAGCCGTGGCGCAGGCGTCGCGTCGGGGAGTTGCCGCGCGGTGTCGGCTTCGGCGCGGTACTTGCCGGCTAGTACATGATCGGCCGGGATGCCTTTGACGAACATCCGTTCCGCACTGGCCAGCCGTAACCGCGCGGCCAACCCGGGAGTGAAACCACCCGTCTGGATCTCCGCGGAGGCAATTGGACCGAGCCGAACGGCAAGGCCTTCGCGGAGCGGTTTAGGCAGTTCGTCCCACGACGGCCGTACCGCTGTGGAAGCAGTCGAAGCCTGCTCGCTTGCCGGCGTGGTCATCGTTCGATGTTAACGCCAGCGCTCGTGCTGGCCGCGACGACAGTTGGACAGCGGGCAGCAGCTCAGGCTGTACTCATCCGGTCCAGATGGTTATGGCGCACTCGAACAGGACGGCGGTCATGGGTAAGCGGCGAGTCCGGTCAGGGAGTGGGCTTTGCCCACTCGGACAACGTCCAGTGGCCTACCTGCGCCGTGACGCGATGCGGTTACGGCAGACTCCGTGACATGAGTACCCCGTCAGAGCGGATCTTTGCGCAGCTCGAGGATGACGAGGATGACACCGAGTTGCGTGACTTCCTGCCGCCGCAGGCTCAACATCCCATGACGCTCGCTCGAACAGCAGATCGGATCGCGGATGGTGTTGCACTGCGAGAAGCAGCGGCGGACTTCCTTGACGATCTTCGGTGGGCCAGGGGGCACGATGACGTCGCGCAGCGGATCGCCGACCGGCCCCGCGATGTCGATCCGCGTACCGACGCCTACCTCGGAGCTTTGGCCGAGCACGTCGCTGCCGAGCGTGCACTAGCCGTACCACCCTGGTCGATCGAAGCGGGACGGTTTCTCGTGCGTATCTGGTGGCCGCGTTACCCAGGGCTGTGGGCACGGGCCATTGTGGAATCGCCCGCAGCGTTTCGTCGGCGGGGCATCCTGCTCGGTGCCGGAATGTTGACCAGGGTCTAGCAATGAGCCGAGACGAAATACTCGCGGCTCTCACGGCACTGGGAGCCGACTTGGCCGAACGCGGGTTGGTCGCCGATCTGTATGTCGTGGGTGGAGCAGCCATCGCTCTGGCGTATGACCAACGCCGGGCTACCAGAGACATCGATGCGGTGTTCGCGCCGAAGAACGAGGTCTACGCCGCCGCCGCCCGGGTCGGTGCCGCGCTCGACCTACCCGACGGCTGGCTCAACGATGCGGTCAAGGGTTTTCTGCAAGGCCCGGACACCTTCCCCACCACGATCCTCGAAATGCCGGGGCTGCGCTGTGAGGTGGCCAGCGCGGAGACCGTCCTCGTGCTGAAGTGTCTCGCACACCGCCTCGGGGAAGACGACGAGGACATCGCCCTGCTCGCGGCGCAACTCGGGTTGGAAACCGCCGATCAGGTGCTCGACTTCGTGGAAGAGGTCGGTCACCCGCGGTTGCTCACGCCGCAGGTCGAGCTCTTCGTCAGGTCGGTCATGGACGTCACCGGCTGCGAACCGTGATCGGTTCGTTGCGTGGCGCCGCGTCGACCTACACCTCAGCCGGGTGGATTGGTCGCGACCGGTGGAACTGTCCCCATCCGGAACAGGAGAGACGCGGATGGCGTGACGGAGCCGGATAAAGCGCTTCAGCTCCCGGGTGGTGGACGAGTCTTTGGGGCGCCGTTCAAGATCATTTTCATGGCAGAGATGCCGTTGCGGAGGATGAACGGCCGTCCTTCACAGACACCTACCGGCGGGCCCCCAACTCCCTGTCCGGCGGCTTGCACCGCCATGAGCTAGGCGGCGGTGCCCTCGATGAGCTGGTCGATGGTGGGATTGACCAACACTGAACCGTCCGGTAGCTGCACGGTCGGTACCGTCTGATTGCCTCCATTGACGCCTGCCACGAATGCGGCGGCCGTTGCGTCGTGCTCGATGTCGACTTCGCGGAAACCGATGCCGGCACGCGCCAGCTGCGCTTTGAGCCGCCGGCAGTAGCCACACCACACGGTTGTGTACATCGTCAGTTCGGTCACGCTCGGTGCCAACAGCCCAGGCGTGCGCGATGTTCCTGCCAACGTCGGACGGCGGACCACGGTCGGCGTCGATCGATCTGCATGACACCATCTGCGTCGCGGATCGTGCTAGCTCTGGCGTTCCCGAACTAAACAGCAGTGCTGTTAAACGCGGGCTGGACAGCACTGCTGTTTAGTTCGGGGGCCTGAGAGCGGCAGCAGCCCGCGGCGGGTTCGCAGGCGCCTGAGGTATCTGTGCGCGGCTGCGGAGCTCTTGTTCTATGCCGGCGCTGGACGCGATCGAGCGGAACCGCGTGCGGCACCGTCCGTCGATCCGTGAGGAGCGCGCCATGACCGTCACCTTCGATCCCGGCCGTTACAAGGACACCACCCGAAGCCAGTGGGAGAAGGCGGCCACCGCCTGGCACGCCTGGGGCCCAACGCTGGAGGACTGGCTCGGTGCGGCGACGACGCTGATGCTGGATGCGGCCGGGATCACCACCGGAAGCACCGTGCTCGACGTCGCCGCCGGCGCCGGTGGACAAACGCTGGCCGCGGCCCGCCGAGTCGGCCCGTCCGGTCAGGTGCTCGCCACCGACATCTCCCCAGCGATCCTGGATCACGCCGCTGCCGCGGCCGCCGCGGCCGGGCTCACCACCGTGCAAACCCGGGAACTCGACGGCGAACGGCTCGACGTCGACCCGGCCGCGTTCGACGCGGTGATCTCCCGGCTCGGTCTGATGTACTTCCCCGATCAGCCCGGTGCACTGGCCGGCCAGTACCGCGCGCTGCGACCCGGCGGACGGATCTCCGCGATCGCCTTCTCAACGGCGGACCGCAATGGCTTCTTCTCGATCCCGATCTCGATCATCCGTCGCCGGGCCCAGCTGCCGCCGCCCGCGCCCGGCCAGCCCGGACCGTTCAGCCTCGGCGGCCCTGGCGTGCTTGAAGACGTCTTGCGGCAGGCCGGCTTCCGCAAGGTCGGCTCGCAGGCGGTGCCGGCCCCACTGCGCATGGCGCACGCCCAGGACTGCGTCCGGTTCGAGCGCGAATCCTTCGGTGCGCTGCACCA
>JAICSB010000416.1 GCA_025937115.1 Pseudonocardiaceae bacterium
GCATGACGGAGCAGCGCTGCGGATCTCAGCGTTGACGCTGCATCTCGGGCTCCTCCGGCATCGTGCGCTCGATGGACAGGCCGTGCGGAGCTGCATCGACCAGCTTCAAAACGAGTTGCACACTGTGCTGGAGGAGTTGCGTGACATTGCTGCCAAGATCTACCCGCCGTTGCTGGACGAGGCCGGCCTGGTTCCCGCGCTCCGCGAAGTGGCCGACCAGATCGAAACCCCGGTCGCGGTCGTGGCGTCCGGGGAGAGATTCGGACCAGCAGCGGAGGGCGCCGCCTACTTCGCCGTGGCGCAGTGCCTGGCAGCGCTGCCTGCCGGTGCACAGTCGATGACGGTGGTGGTCCGGCGGGACAACGATGAGCTGATGCTTTCCGTTTCCGGTGTCGATGCTTGCCAAGCTGAGCTGATGGACGACCAGATATGGCCGCTCGGCGGGACCATCGACGTGGTCGACGTGGTGGACGGCGGTCGGCCGGGTGCCGGCACGATCACGGTGAGGATCCCATGCGAGTAGCCCTGGCCGAAGACGGTGTCCTGTTTCGTGAGGGACTGCTCATGCTGCTGCGCGCGTCGGGCCATCAGGTCGTCGGCAGTGCGTCCGATGGTGACGAGCTGGTCGCCCTGCTGTCGACCCAACCCGCAGATGTCGCGATTCTGGACATCCGTATGCCGCCGGAACCGGATGGTGGCCTGATTACTGCGCAGCGACTGCGGGCCGCGCATCCTGAAATGGGCCTGCTGTTCCTGTCCCACTACGCAGAGTCACATTATCTCATGCGGATCCTCGAGATCGGTACCGAACGTATCGGCTACCGGCTCAAGGAGAAGGTGGGCAGCGTCGATGTCCTCACCGACACCTTGACCAGGATAGACAACGGAGAGATCGTCATCGAGCCGGTACTGGCGAAACGGCTGGTCGACCGGCCCAGAGGGGACAAGAAAAATATCGTCGCCGCACTCTCGGCTCGTGAGCTGGAGGTGCTCGGGCTGATGGCCGAGGGGCGCTCGAACAATGGGATCGCCGGACAGCTCTACGTGACACCCAAAGCGGTCGAAAAGCATATCGCGAACATTTTCACCAAGCTCGGACTGCATCTCGACACGGCCGCGAATCACCGCAGGGTGCTTGCCGTCCTGACTTACCTGCGGTCACAGCGGACCGAAGTATGATCGGTGCCCGATGAACAGGATCATTGCGGCGAGGCCGTTGTGCCGGTTGCTGGTCGCCTGCCTGGTGGGGGCTGTGTTCGCCGTCATCGTCGGCGGCGTCGGACTCGGCGTCGAATCCGCTCAGGCCGCGCTCCTGCTGCCGTTCGTGGCGGCGGCAGTGAGTGTGGCCGGCCTTGCCATCGCATTGCCCTGGATCGACCGGCTGGCCCAGGGCGTCACGCGCCACCCGATGACCACCCCGTACTCCTCGCTCGCGAAAACTGCCGCCCGTATCCGGGCGGGTTCGGTGGAAGAGGCTCTACCCGGCCTGGCGGAAGTGCTGGCCGATGGCACCCGAGCTCAACGCGCCGTCATCTGGTTGGCGGTAGAGGAAAAACTGGTCAGCGCCGCGTCCCATCCCGTCATCGAGGGTGTCGAAGCTCGCACCACTGCCAGCCTGGCGGCGCTGCTGGCACTGCCGGATGTGGATCATGTAGTGCCTGTTCTCGACGAATCGATGCTCCGGGCGGCGCTCACGATCAGCAAGCCGGGCCTTGCTGTGACGCCAGCCGACCAACGGCTCATGCAGGACGTCGCCAACGGCGCGAGACTGCTACTGCGTGGTGCCCAGCTGAACGCTGAACTCGAGAAACGGGTGCGGCGGGCCGACGAACTCGCCACCGATCTGCAGGCGTCCCGGCAGCGGCTGACCCGGGCACGGGATGTCGAACGCCGCCGGCTGATCACCGAGCTCACCCATGTGACGACCGATCGACTCGTCGCGCTACGCACCGAACTCGCCGACGCACAAGAGCTCCTCTCCGATGACGCGGCGTCGGCCCAGCGCGCGCAGCACGCCGTTGCACGAGCCCGGACCGGGCTGGATGAGCTGCTCGACCGATTCCGCGTGATCGCCCGGGGGGTGTACCCGACGGTGCTGCGAGCCCACGGTCCCTACGGCGCTCTCGACGAACTGGCGACCGATCTGCCGCGACCGGTGCTCCTGTCCGGGAACATCTCCCAGCGATTGACCTGGGAGGTCGAATCGGGGATCTACTACCTGGCGGCCTCGGCGATGCAGCAGCTCGCCGACCGGCCCGCCGAACAGCCGCTGCACGTGCACCTTGAGCACACCAAAGGGCAACTGGCCGTCCGCATCACGGATCCCACCCCCGCCATGGCGACCGACGACGTGCTCGCGGCACTGACCATCGATATGGACCGGCTGGCGGCGCTGGGCGGTGACGTGGAGATCACCGAGGGCGGCGCGGGCGGCATTGCACTCCGAGCCTGGTTGCCCGATCAACTCGAGCCGTCGGTGGACGACCTGACCCGACGGCCCAGCTTGGTCCGATCCCACCGGGTTCCACCATGATCAGCCGGCCATCGGAACGCATCCCCACCGTCGCCTACTGGGCGTTGTTCGCAGCCTGCGGCGTGGTGGCGATCGGGTCGCTGGCCATCGGCGGAATCGTGGCGGTCGCAACGCACTCGTCCGGCATGTCTGCGACCCTCGCTGCTGCCGCCGCGTCGAACGGCAGCTCGTGGGCGCGTGGCATCCTGGTCGCAAGCGCCAGGAGCGAGCCCCCCGGTCAGGCGCTACTGGACTACGCCTTCAGCATCCTGAATCTCACCATCGCCGTCATTCTGCTCTGTGTTGATGGCCGAAGCTGGGTCATCCGGCTGCTGGCGCTCGGGCTGATCGGGTCGGCCGGCGCATTCAATCTCCAGGCTGACACCGCAGAGCTGGCGGTGCAGACTGCAACAGGCCACAGCATCGCGGGACTGCATGACGCGTTGCTGCATGTCGTCGCCTGTGCCGCCTATCTGCTCGCACTGTTACTGTTTCCCGCCGGGCGGTGGGACATTGCCCCGAACTCGGGGGGGCGCCGTCACCTCGTGGTGATCACATATGGCGGCATTTTCGGCGCGATCGGGCTGATTACCACTCTGCCCCCCTATGCGATCAGCTCTGTGCTGTTCTTCGGGCTAGTCGTTCCCATCGTCGGACTCCTCGCGTTGCCTCGCCGCATCCGGCAGGGGACGGCTGCTGAGCAGCGGACGCAAGCACGCCTGCTGTTCAGCGTGCTCGCAGCTGCATTCTGCACCTTCGCCGTGCTGTGCATCGTTACCCTGCTGCTGCGGCACCTCAACGAGCCCGGGCTGACCGTCGTCGACCCCACCGCGGAACTCACCCGTCCCTTCGCCGACGTTCCGGTGTCCGCACCGCTGTTCTGGTTCTCCCGCCTGGGGTCAGCCGCCATCGCCGTCGCTCTACTGATAGCCGCGCGGCGCAATCGGCTGTGGACTGCAGAGCGGCTGTTCAGCCGCGGTCTCGCGACCACGCTCGTCGTCGTGCTCGTGGGGGGCACATTCGTTGTCGTCCGGGCCGTCGCTGTTCATCTGACTGACAGCCAGCTGTCCACCGCGGCTGTCTTGGCCACCGTGCTCGTCGCGCTGCTGTTCCTACCGCTGTATACGCACGCCGAGCGACTCGTGGACCGGCTGCTGTACGGGAGCCGACCGACGCCGTACAGCGTCTTGGCCGACCTCACGTCGCGGTCGCAGATCAC
>JAICSB010000588.1 GCA_025937115.1 Pseudonocardiaceae bacterium
ATCGTGAACACAACCGGAACCTAGCGTCACTCATCGTACCCACCAGCCCAGGAGGCGCGATGAGCACGACTGAGATGACGGCACCGGCTATGCCGGCTCGTCGGGGGAGATGGATCGACCACTGGGAGCCGGAAGATCCGAAATTCTGGGAGAGCACGGGTAAGCGGGTCGCGAACCGGAACCTGTGGTTCTCGATCTTCTCCGAGCACATCGGGTTCTCGTTGTGGACGGTCTGGTCGGTCATGGTGCTCTTCATGGGACCTGCCTATGGCATAGACCCGGCAGGCAAGTTCTTACTGGTATCCCTGCCTTCGCTGATCGGCGCGCTGATCCGGATTCCCTACACCATGGCGCCGGCCCGTTTCGGCGGCCGCAACTGGACCGTCATCAGTGCACTGTTACTGCTGGTTCCGACTGCTCTGGCGATCACCGTCATGCATCCGGGCACGTCCTTCACGACGTTCATGATCGTCGCAGCCCTCGGTGGCCTCGGCGGTGGCAACTTCGCCTCGTCCATGACCAACATCAACGCTTTCTTTCCCGAGGGCCGCAAGGGCTGGGCGCTCGGGCTCAACGCCGGTGGCGGGAATATTGGAGTGGCCGCGGTGCAGCTGCTCGGCTTGGTGGTGATCGCGACAGCCGGTACCACCTACCCCCGTCTCGTGCTCGCCATCTACGTCCCGCTGATCCTGCTCGCCGCGCTGTGCGCGGCCCGGTATATGAACAACATCTCCTCGGTACGCAACGACACCGGGGCGCTGCGTGAGGCAGTCCGCGACGCCCAGACCTGGGTGATGTCGTTTCTCTACATCGGCACGTTCGGCTCGTTCATCGGCTACAGCTTCGCCTTCGGCCTGGTGTTGCAGACCCAGTTCCACCGCACCCCGCTGCAGGCGGCCTCGGTCGTCTTCATCGGTCCGTTGATCGGCTCGCTGATCCGCCCCGTCGGTGGTTGGATGGCCGATCGGTTCGGCGGCGCCAAGGTCAGTGTCTGGAACTTCATCGGGATGGCCCTGGCTACCGGCGTGGTGATCATGGCCTCCAACGAGAAGTCGCTGGCACTGTTCATGACCGGCTTCATTGCCTTGTTCGTGCTCTCCGGTATCGGCAACGGCTCCACTTACAAGATGATCCCGTCGATCTTCGCGGTGCAGGCCCGGATGGCGATCGCCGCTGGCGAGCCCGAACAGTCCGCGCTGATGAGAGCGCGCCGGCTGTCCGGCGCAGTGATCGGAATCGCCGGCTCGATCGGCGCGATGGGTGGGGTGCTGATCAACCTAGCTTTCCGGCAGTCCTTCCTCGTCACGAAATCCGGGGTGCCCGCGTTCTGGTCATTTCTGATTTTCTACGGAGTCTGCGTCGTGGTGACCTATGTGGTGTACCTGCGCCGGGCACCTGCGGTCGTGGCGTCCGGGAATCCGCAGCTCGCCTACGCCCAGGTTTGAAAAGCAACAGTTGAACGAAACAGGCGTGACGAAACAGGACGGAAACACCGCGTTCACGTAACGCGCTCAAGATGTGGGGACCGGTCGTGCTCGCTGGGCAGGAGGAAGCAGCATGATGCGCACTGTCGTCGTTGCAGGCCATGGCATGGTCGGACACCGGCTGGTGGAGGCTCTGATCGGCCGGGACCTGCATCGGCAATGGCGGATCGTGGTGCTCGCCGAGGAGGGACGGCCGGCCTACGACCGGGTCGCGCTGTCGTCATATGTGGACTCGTGGGACGCCGAGACGCTGACCCTGCCCGCGGTCCTCGACGACCGGGTGGAGCTTCGGCTGGGTGACCCGTGCGTTCGCATCGACCGGCGCAAGCGCACCGTGCGCACCGCGTCAGGGCGCCGGGTTCATTACGACGCGTTGGTGCTGGCCACCGGATCCGCGCCGTTCGTGCCCCCGGTGCCTGGTCACGACCTGCCCGGTTGCTACGTCTACCGGACGCCGGAGGATCTCGACGCGATCCGGGTGGCCGCCCAGCGCGCGATGCGGACCACGGTCGCGGGTCGGCGCTCCGGGGTGGTCGTCGGCGGCGGCCTGCTCGGCTTGGAGGCCGCGCACGCGCTGCGCCAGCTCGGGCTGTCCCCGCACGTGGTCGAGATCGCACCGCGGCTGATGCCGATGCAGGTCGACGAGGGTGGCGGGGCGCTGCTGCGCCGGTTCATCGAGGGCCTCGGAGTGCGCGTGTACTGCGGCCGCGCCACCGCGGCCATCGAACCGGACCGGGGACGGATGCTGGTCCGGCTGTCCGACGGCACCGAGCTCGACACCGACGTCGTGGTGTTCTCCGCTGGCGTGCGCCCTCGCGATCAGCTGGCCCGCGACGCTGGGCTGTCGGTCGGTGAGCGCGGTGGCGTGCTGGTCGACGCCAGCTGTCACACCTCCGACGCGGACATCTGGGCGATCGGGGAGTGCGCCGCGGTCGAGGGCCGCTGCTACGGACTGGTCGCACCTGGCTACGCGATGGCCGAGGTGGTGGCCGATCGACTGCTCGGCGGCCACGCCACTTTCCCGGGCGCTGACACCGCCACCAAGCTCAAGCTGCTCGGGGTCGACGTGGCCAGCTTCGGCGACGCCCACGCGACTGCTGAGGGTGCGCTGGAGGTCATCCACAACGACCC
>JAICSB010000616.1 GCA_025937115.1 Pseudonocardiaceae bacterium
CGCGTAGGCTCGCCGCGTGGTGAACGGCAACGCGCTGATCCGGGTTCTCGGCCTGTGCTTGATCGCAGGCCTACTGGTGGCGGGCCTCCTGTTTCCCGCCGTGGGCAGTATCGGTCTGGCGTCCAACCAGGCCAGTGACACGGTCACCAGTGTCTCGTCCAACCTGGTCCAAAGCCAGGTGCCGGTGGTCAGCACGATCACCGATAAGGATGGGGTACCGATCGCCTACCTGTTCGACCAGAACCGGTTCAACACGCCGCCCCAAGCCATCGCCGACACGATGAAGGCGGCGATCATCGCCATCGAGGACCGGCGGTTCTTCGAACACAACGGGGTGGACTGGCGGGGCACCGCCCGCGCCCTGATGACCAACCTGTCCTCCAGCGGCAGCGCGCTGGAAGGACAGGGCGCCTCGACGTTGACGATGCAGTACATCAAAAACTACATGCTGTATGCGGTCGCCCAGAACGATGCCGAGCGTGCCGCGGCCGTGGAGAGCACCCCCGCCCGCAAGCTGCGCGAGATCCGGGTGGCCCTGCAGCTGGAGAAGCACCTGTCCAAGCAGGAAATCCTGGCGCGGTATCTCAACATCGTCTTCTTCGGCCACAACGCCTACGGCGTCGCCTCGGCCGCGCGGACCTACTTCAACACCACACCGGACCGGCTGACCATCTCGCAGGCCGCACTGCTCGCCGGCATGGTGCGCTCGACCACCACCTACGACCCGGTAGAGCACCCCGAGCACGCGTTAGAACGGCGCAACGTCGTCATCGACGAGATGACCAACGTCGGGTCGATCACTCCCAATCAGGCCGACGCGGCCAAGGCTGAGCCGTTAGGAATCCAGCGCCCGCTGACCGGGTTGACTAACGGATGCGTCGGCGCCGGTCCCGCGGACGGTTTCTACTGCCAGTACACCCTGGACTACCTTGCGACGGTGGGGTTCCCCGAGGACAAGCTGCGCCGCGGCGGGTACCTGATCCGCACCAACCTCGACCGCCGGGCCAGTGACATAGCCAAGCGCGCGGCAACCTCCGAGGTGCCAACCCAGACCCCGGGAATCGCCGACGCGATGGCCATCGTGGAGCCCGGTAGCGACAAGCACCCGGTCCGAGCGCTGGTGGCCAACCGCGACTACGGAATCGACGCCGATGCCGGCCAGACGTCCTACGCGCTGCCGTCGCTCGTGCAGGGTTTCGGCGCCGGGTCGATCTACAAGATCTTCACCGCCGCCACCCTGCTTGAGCGGGGTATGGGAATCATGAACCCGGTGCCGGTGACGGATGCGTACACCTCGCGGGTGTTCCGCGACAACGGCGGCGCCTACACCGTCACCAACGCAGGCAAATACCGCAATGGTTCGGTCACCCTGCAGACCGCGCTGGCGATCTCTCCGAACACCACCTTCGTCGCCCTGGAGGACCGGATCGGATCGATCGACCCGGTGGTGAACATGGCCTACCGGCTGGGCATGCGGCAAAGCCTCAATTTCAAGGACGCCTCTGGCCGCACGATCGCCGACGCCGTCAAGAAGGAGCGTCGGGGCTCCTACACCCTGGGACCCGAGCCGACCAGTCCGCTGGACCTCGCCAACGTCGGCGCCACCTTGATGAGCGGCGGGAAATGGTGCCCGCCGACCCCGATCGATGCGGTGCTCGACCGCAACGGTCACCCGGTGCCGGTGCCCGAGGCACCCTGTGAGCAGGTCGTTCCCGCGGGACTGGCGAACTCCCTGGTAATCGGATTGAGCAAGGACGACCAGCCCAGCGGCACCTCGTTCGCCGCCGCACAGGCTGCGCACTGGACGCGCCCGATCCTCGGCAAGACCGGCACCACCCAGAACAACCGCTCGGCCGGCTTCCTCGGGGCGACGCCGCAGTACTCCGGTGCGGTGCTGGTGTGGCCGGACGGATCGCGGCCGAGCGGGATCTGCGACTCAGACCCACCCCGGCTGTGTAGCAACGGCGATATCTTCGGCGGCAAGGTGCCCGCCCGCACCTGGTTCAACGCGATGGTTCCACTGCACGAAGGCCTCCCGGTGATGCCACTTCCGCCCACCGACCCGCGCTACGTCAGCGGCGCCGGACCGAACGTTCCCAACGTGGTGGGGCAGGGCGAGAACGTCGCCCAGCTGACCCTGGAACGGGCCGGGTTCCGGGTGAAGCGAGTGGTGTCGTCGTCGGATCAGCCAGCGGGCACGGTCGCGTCCGAGGCGCCCACCACCGCCCAGCCCGGCGACGTGATCACACTCTCGGTGAGCGATGGGACAGTTCGGCCGAATCCCGCCCCGAGATCACCTCCCGCGGCAGCCCCCTATCAGCCGCCACAACGGACTGGTCAAGATCACGTGGGTCAGCCGGGTCAGGCCACGGATGGGCAGCAGGGCC
>JAICSB010000518.1 GCA_025937115.1 Pseudonocardiaceae bacterium
GCCCGTCCGGCGATCTCGGATGGCGCCGGCAGCGGTGTGGAACAGGAGGCTTTGACGAACTCCGTGACGTCCCCGCCCACGGCGCCGATCACATTGACGGCCAGCGGTTCCCATTGGTGGTAGCGCGCCGGGAAGGCCGATCTCTCGATGTCCTGCGCCGAATCCCCGGGACGCTGGGTTTCCCAGCCTGGCACCATCAGCAGCTTGTCGTAGAACTTGTTGATCTCGTAGACCGGATCGGTGACCTGGGCGACGCTGCCCCAGCCTTGGGAGGGACGCATCTGGAAGATGCCCAAGGAATCCCGGTCGCCGTAGTGCAGGTTATGCAACCGGGACTCGGTCATCCCAGCTTGGATGGCGATCTGCCAGGCCCGTGGCGGGAGCCGACGCTGCTTGCCGATCGCGATGATCTGCTCGACGATGGCGCGCTGCTCGGTATCGAGGTCGCTGACCCGGATGGCCACTCGCGGCGCTTCCCGCGGGTCGGTTGTCGCGAGAACCGAGCCGCACGGTGCTCCGAACATGAAATCGCCGGAACCGACACCGCCGAGCAGCGTGGAGATCGCGGCCAGCGCGATGAGACCGCCGAGCACGCCGATCACCAGGAGCCCGACCAGCCAGCGGCGCATGCCTCAACCCGCCCGCTCGTAACTGGCAACCCGCCAGCCAGCGGGAGTGGACACCAGCAGCAGCCGCACCACTACCGCGGTGGTGGGCACGTCGACCTCAGCCGAGCTCGCCCCCGCGCTGACGGTCCGCGGCGCGTCGATGATCTGCGCCGCGGGGACGTTCGCCGGGTCAATCGACTGAAGTTGGGGAAACAGGTCGTCAGTGGTGTAGGGCCGCAGCTGCTCAACCCAACGCGCAGCGGTGATGCCCTTGGGGACGGTAAGAAACCCAGTGACCCAAGAGCGCGCGACGGTGAGTGCGGCGGCTGGCGCCGGGGCGCTCGGGGCCGGAGCGGGAGCCTGCCGGGCAATGCCGGCGTCGGCGGGCGCCGAGCGTGACCCCGTGCCGAACGGGCTCGCTGCGGCCTTACGCTCAGCGCTGATCGACGGCGCCGCGAAAGTCGCGCCACTGCGGTTGTCAGGCAACACCCGTCCGAGCCCGAGACCGATCACGACCAGCACCAACACGGTGCCGGCGAGGTGCTTGGGAGAACGCACCGGCCAGCCCCAGAACCTGCGGTAGACGGCTGCGCGGCCGCGGTGGGTCCGGATCGGCACGGCGCGTCCCCCGGTCAGTCCACGAACCGGGCGCTGGCACCGTCAGTGGTTTCCAGGCGGGCTTCAGAGCCGACTTCAGAGCCGACTTCCAGGCCGGCTGACGGCCGGTACACCACCCACACCGGGCGCCCGGCCACCTCGTCCAGCCCCGCCTCCTGCGGTGCACCCCGGGAACTGCTGACCGCCGAGGGCACATACACTGGATCCTCGCTGACGCGGGTGCGGCCGCGTGCGGGCGCGCTGAATCCGGTCGGCACCGCAGCCAACCCATCGGGCCGTAACACGCTGCTGCTCGCCCCGGTCAACGCCGCCTCGTCGTACCCCAGGCCAGGGCCACCAAGGGCGGTAGGACGGCCCGCGCCAAGCGCCGGCGTGGCCGCCGAGCCAGCACCTCTGCGATCCATTCGCCCGGCCGTGACGATGACCGGTGCGTCAGCCTCTGGACGCACCCGGCTGCCAGCTACCGAGCCTGCCGCAGCTGCCGCCGGATCACTCTCAGCGCCGCGGGCCTCCTCCCAGAACCGCTCCGAGGGACTGGCATCGACATCTGCCCCGCGCCGGCGCAGCCGGGCCAGTACACCCGGCGGGGGTGCGGGTAGCGCACCCCCTACCGCACCGACCGCGAGCTCGGTCATCTGCCACATCCGCCGAACCGGCCGAGCCACCAGCAACAACACCACGGTGATCATCCCAGCGAGCAGCATCTGCGCGAGCACCGACATGTTGCGGGTGGGGTCGAAAACCCACACCATCACCAGCGTGTGCAGTGCGGCCAGGGCTGACAGCACCACGATGTTGAGCAGCGCGGCGCCGACCGCGCGGCCGACGCCGCGCAAAATGTCGTGGTACAAGATTGCGATCAGACCGATGATCGGGCCGAGCAGGATCACCACCCGCAGCAGCACCTGAGCCAGCAGCAACGCCGCCTGCGCGAGCAGTTGGAACAGTCCGAACATCACCGCCTGCAGAGCCGCCAGGAATCCGACGCCGATCCGGTTGCCGTCCACCCCCTGGAAGTAGCCGTAGGCGCTGCCGGTCCGGTCGGCGATCGCCTTGTACTCCTGCTTCTTGCGGTCCGCGACACCGGATTTCGGATCGTCCGCGCCGTTGGCGATCTCTTGCTTGGTGTAGGCCTGCGCCCGAAGCAGGTCACGGCCGAGCTGGGCAGCCTGCGGACCGTCCGGAGAACCGAATTCCCCGCGCAGCCAGTTGCGGTAGATGATCTGGTCGTGCAACAGGGTCGGTAGCGCATCGCGCTGCTCGATACCGACCTCGTGCAGGAACCCGCTGCGCACGTCGTTGCTGCCCTCGACTAGGACGCCATCGAGCACTTGGGTGTACAGCAGTGGGGTCAGGTAGGTCGCGGCCGCCAACCAGATGCCGGCCAGCGCCCACGCCGCGCGTTTGCTGACCGCGGCGAGGTCGCCGCGCCAGATCGATCGGAACAGCACGATTGCCAGCAGCACCGCGACCAGCCCGAACCACGGTGCGTAGACGCTGTCGTACAGCGCGACCGTGCCCGAGACGATCAGATCGTTCAACGGAGCCAGCAGGCCACCATCGGACAGCGCGTAGTGCAGCCCGTTAGTAGCGCCGACGATCGCCTTGCCGATGTCGAACAGCAGGTTGCCGGTCCAGGTGTCGATCACCGCATTCGGGTTGCGCAGGCCCGAAGGACCACAGCCGAGGTCATAGGTGTGCCACACCAGTCCGGCGTAGCCGACCTCGTGGTACGCGCTGTTCGGCGCGCC
>JAICSB010000455.1 GCA_025937115.1 Pseudonocardiaceae bacterium
AGTTCTGTTGATACGCCCAACGACGGCGCCAGCTCAAGCAAGCTCTTCTTCTCGCTCGCGAATGCCATCCCGGCTGGTCCGGAGCAACTGAACAGCGGTTTGATACCGAAGGGATCGCGTGCACCGAACGCGACCCGAAGCTGGGAGTCCCAAATGAGGAAGGCGAACATCCTCCGAAAGCCGCTGTACGGCAGCCGGCCCGAAGTGGTGGTATGCCGCGAGAACGACCTCGGTGTCACCCTCGGTCACGAACTTCGCATCGTAGGGTTCCCGTTGCAGTTCCGCACGGAGTGCGATGTAGTTGTAGATCTCCCCGTTGAACAGGATCGTATAACGCTCCGGCGCGTCCGGCGGACCCCAGCGCAGCGGCTGGTGGGAGTGGTCGAGATCAATGATGGACAGGCGGTTGAAGCCGAGGACGACGTCAGCGTCGTGCCAGGTCCCAGTCTCGTCGGGTCCGCGATGCCGCTGGCAGCGCAGCGATCACGTCCGCCTGCCGCTGTGCCGCGTCCTGCCGCGTCCTGTCGCGCCGTGGGTAGTCCCAGCAACCCGCACCCGCGTTCCGCCCTCTCATCAGCGACCCGTCGTTCGGCCGGCAAGCCCACGGCGGCCCAGTATGACCTTGGGTCGCCGAACCATGCGCCCCGGGCGAGCTCTGGCGGCCGCGCTGGTTTACGCTCCAGCGAGTGGGATGCGTGGCCGCATCGGGCGACGAGGAGGAACGAAGCGTGATCGGTGTGGTCCGGTCCCGAGCGGTTCGGCTACTGAAGGTGGCTGCGCTTGCCGGAATGGTCGCCTTCCTGTCTAGCGGGTGTTCGGTATATCAGGCCTTCTCGTTCGGATGGCCGGAGGGGGTGACTCCACAGGCCGAGCGGATGCGCGACCTGTGGATCTGGGCGACTGTGGCCGCCCTGGCGGTCGGAGCGATCGTCGCGGGCCTGATTGCCTGGACGGTTATCTTTCACCGCAAGAAGTCTGATGATATGCCCCGGCAGACCCAGTACAATCTGCCTCTGGAGATCATCTACACGGTCATCCCCTTCGTTATTGTCGCAGTGCTTTTTTACTACACGGTCACAGCGCAGAATTTCGTCATGGCAAAAGTCAATAACCCCGCCCTGCGGGTAAAGGTGGTCGGCTTCCAGTGGAACTGGGAATTCCAGTACCTCCAGGACAAACCGGGTAGGGGTGGCAACTACCAGGTCCGGCGGACCGCGGACGGCGAACCGTTGTCTACCGTCGGCTCGTCAAGCATCATCCCGCTGCTGGTAGTGCCGACCAATCGGGTTGTGGAGTACCGGATCGAGTCCACAGACGTGCTGCACTCGTTCTACATCCCGGATTTCCTGTTCAAGCGTGACGTTTTCCCGCGCCCTGAGAAAAACGATACCGACAACGTTTTCCAGACCACAGTGCAGCGTCAAGGCGCTTTCGTGGGCCGCTGCGCCGAGCTGTGTGGCACCTACCACTCGATGATGAACTTCGAGCTTCGGGCGCTGCCCCCAGACCTCTTCGACCGTTACCTGGCCTTGCGGGCCCAGACTAATCCGCAGACCCACCGGTCATATACGGCTGGTGAGGCGCTCGCGCAGCTGAACTGTGGCGCACTGTGCGCCCCCGAGGCAGTGACGACCTCCCCGTTCAACACCGACCGCGGCGTCCGCGAGGTTCATCAGGCCCAGGAGGGCCATTAAATTTCAGTATCGAACGGGTCCATCGGCAGCGTCGAGAGTGAGGCAGCACCATGAAGGTCGAGGCGCGGATCTTCGAGATCATCACAGCGTTCTTCTTCCTGTCCGCGGTGATCTACGGTCTGTGGTCGCATGGCGAGGCCGTCGGCTCTGTAGCGCTGGCGCTGACCGGCGGGTTGACGCTCATTGTCGGCACCTACTTCCGATTCGTCTCCCGGCGAGTCCGGATGCGCCCCGAAGACAACGTCGAAGCCGAGATTTCGGACGGTGCCGGTGAGCTCGGCTTCTTCTCACCGGGCAGCTACTGGCCAATCGGGATGGCCGGGTCGGCCAGCGTGATCGGGCTCGCACTGGCTTTCGACCTGTGGTGGATGGTGGCTATCGGCATCGCACTGATCCTCGGCACGGTCGGTGGCCTGGTCTTCGAGTACCACGTCAGCCCCAGATCAGAGTAAGCGGTCGGTCAGTCAGTGTCGTGAACTCGACGGCACGGACCTTTTTGCTCGCTAGAAACGTCCGTATTGTCGAGTTCACGGCGTCCAGGAGCACTGGCCTCCGATGGCCCCGGTCGAGCTGTAGACGGGTGCTGCCCCGGGTGAGGTGCTGCAAGCCGATCAAGTCCCAGCCGCCCGCGATGGCCGCGTCCTGAGCTGTGCTCTAGCGCGACCGCGACTCGACGGATGACCGCAGTGAGCTGGTGTGGCTCACCCGCGTTCTTCGGTCAGTCGTTGAGCTGGCGGGGACGGTGGGCCGCCTTTCGCCCGGCACCGTTTTTGCTGCCGTTGGGGCTGGCCCCGTTGCCGGTGGCGGCGTTGTGACGAGCCTCCTCCAGCGCCCTGGTCTGCTCCGCAGGATCTGGACGGAAGGTGGATCCAGGTACCGGAGCCCCAGCGGAGCCCAGTTGGTTCATCCGTTTGGGCACCCGCGCACCCTGGTAGTCCAGCGGAAGGGGATGGCCGTGGTCGTCGACTCCACCGAGGGGCTGGTGAAGTTCGATGAACTCACCGTGTGGCAGTCGCTTGATGATGCCGGTCTCAATACCGTGTTCCAGGATCGACCTGTCGGCGCGCTGCAGTCCAAGGCAGATCCGGTAGGTGACGTAGTACGCGATCGGTGGTAGCAACAGCAAACCGATCCGACCGGCCCAGGTGGTGGCATTCAACGAGATATCGAAGGTGTACGCGATGACGTCGTTGCCACCGGAAAGCAATAGCACGAACATGAACGAGGCCGCCATCATGCCCAAGCCCGTTCGCACCGGCACATCCCGCGGCCGCTGCAGCAGGTTGTGCGAGGCGTTGTCCTTGGTGAGCTTGCGCTCAATCCCTGGATAGGCGAAGGCTAGGCCGAACATGATGCCGGGGATCACCATCGTCGGCCAGAAAGACGCGGGGATCATGTAGTTGCCGAGGTAGATCTCCCAGGCCGGCCACAACCGGGTCGAGCCGTCGAGCCACCCGACATACCAGTCTGGCTGCGAGGCCGCCGAAACCTGAGCAGAGTTATACGGACCGAAGTTCCATATCGGGTTGATCTGGAACAGTCCCGCCATGAGGCAGATCACACCGATGTTTGTCAGCGCGAAGCCGCCAGCCTTCGTCGCGAAGACCGGCAGGATGCGAACACCGACCACATTGCGCTCGGTTCGTCCGGGGCCGGGGAACTGCGTGTGCTTCTGGTACCAGACCAGCCCGAGGTGCACAGCGATGAGCGCA
>JAICSB010000374.1 GCA_025937115.1 Pseudonocardiaceae bacterium
CACCGGATAGTGCAGCACTGGCAAGGCCGCACCGTCATCATCAGCGCGGAGGCTCCACAACAGGCCCAACTCGACGGCGACCCGGTGGGCGAAGTAAAGGGGTTACGGATGCGCATCGATCCGGGGGCCCTGCTGGTGCGCGTCTAGCCTCGCCTAGGGCCTGGTCACGAATGGCACGTAGCTCACAGCCCGAACAGGCGTTTATACCGGGGCCCCTGAGATCAGCACGAGACCACGGCGCCGACGGACTCGCTGCCCTTGCCGCGCACCGACCACCACCGCCCGCCGGTCCGTCCCGCGCGAGCACGGCCGCCAGGCGTAGACAGTTTTCCGGTCGGCCGGGCGAATTCATAGTCGATCAATGCCTTGGTTTCGCCCAGCAGGATAACCAGCGGATCCCGGGTGGCATCGGTTCGGGCGTTGCCGGGCAGCTGGTCGACGTGGCTGTGGAGGTGGAGTGGGGGACTAGTAGCGGACTAGCTCGGGACTAGCTCGCGGATCCCCTGGAAGCAGGGGTGTCGTCGTTTTATGGGTAGGCGAGTCGCAACGGTTGGCTAGCCGCCGATCAGGAGGAGGTACACCCGGTATGCGGTGGGAGATCAGCGCTGGGGGTGGATGTCGTGGTTTCTCGGGCGCCGCAACTCAAGCCCGATAACGACGGTCGTCAGAAGGCAGACTCGGGCACCGGTGTGCCTGGTGCGGGGAAGTGAGCTGGTCGCGATGGTTGACCGGTCGTGGAGGTCACCAAGGTCAGCATCGTCGAACAACCCGGGGTCACCACGCGATCAGCCGTCACGGTCTAGTCATGCTGGTTATCACGGCGTGGAAGTCGCGACTCTTTCGACGAACCGCGGGTATGCGCGCGGCATATGTGAGGGCATCGCTGTGCGCGCTGGTGAGCTGCCCATATGCGTGGGATGGGACGCATACGCGTGGTCAGTGCCGGCAAGGCATGTGCTGGCTTTGTTGGCGATTGGCGCGCTCGGTGAGAGTGTGTCGCTGTCCGATAAGACCCGGAGGTGCTGCCACAGAAAGCAGGCGAACAGTCCTAGACCAATAACGTAAACCGGAAAGCCACGAGCGCAGGTCACGTGGCGAGAACATCTGTGCTCATTTCCTGAGAACGAGATTGCCGGCGCAAAAGCGGATTCCTAGCTACCAACCCGTTCCGCTTCTGCGCCATCCACCCAGTCAGGAGTGAATACCCGTGAGGATACGCACAACGACCAGGACGGGCGCAAGCCCCCACCCGATCTCCAGGACAACGCCCACACAGAGAAGCGTCCACTCTGGCCACCGATGGGCACCCTCGCCCGCGGTCGTGGTCTACGGCGGCCTCGCAGCCGCCCCTGGTGATCTGAGCGCTGAGCTGGCACCCGATACCGCGAGTACCAGTCCGCTGGCCGCGCTGCGGCACACCGCCCACACCGACGGACAGGTGAAAGCCTGATGGCCACCACCAATGATCCCGCCGGTGTTGATGTCGCGCAGATGACCCGGGCGCAGCGGGCCGCGCTGCCGATCAGCGCTGATGTCGCCCGGGCTCTGGCCGAGCAGCACGGCGTCTGCATCCGGCCACCAGCCATGCGCCGGATCAACACCAGCACCGGCCGGATCGAGGTAGTGCCGGTGGCCTGCGGGTCCACCCGGGAAGACCAGTGTCGGCCGTGTGCGGACAAGGCCCGTCGGTTGCGGATGGCCCAATGCCGCCAGGGTTGGCACCTTCAGGACGAACCGGTCACCGACCGGGCTGCGCCGAGTGAGGACCACACGGCGCTGATGGCCACCCGGGCCGCCCCATCCAGCTGTGGTGTCTGTCGAGCAGTTCACCGAGGTCCAGATGCTTCGACGATCTCGGGGCTGGGCTGCTGGGGGATTGGAACCCGTCGGAAGCTTGAGCGCGGCCCGAAGGCGACCAAGCGCCCCTACCCCCTGAGGGGGCGCATCCGGTGCGGCTACTGCGGCAGACGGATGGAGGGCACGCCGCGACAAGAGCGCACCTACTACCGGTGCACGTCCCGGAGCCTCGCACCCGGCTCACCGGTCCTCGATGATCATCCAAAGAACGTGTACCTGCCAGAACGAGCGGTGCTTGCTCTGGTCAACGCGTGGATTGGCGATCTGTTCGACAACGAGCATCGGGCAGCAACAGTGGAGCAGCTGGCCGCTGCGGATTCCTCGACCAGCGATAACGCTCGAATGGAGCAAACCCGGAATAAGCTGCTCGACACCGAAAAGCGCCTACGCCGCCTACAGCCTACAACAGGCGATCGAGGCTGGCGAGAATTCAGCGGCTCTCGTCGATGCGCTCAACAGGACCGAACAGGAACGGCAGGCAGCCCACGCTGATCTCGATCGGATACCGGCGAGACATGTGCTGAGTTATGCGGACATCGCCGTGATGATCAATGAACTAGGCGACGTAGGCAAGCTCTCGACCGGGCGGACCCTGCTGGCTTAGAAGACTTGTACTCCGCCCTCAGGCTGGAGATGGTCTACGACGCCAGTGCAAAAACTGTCAACGTGACCATCCGACCAGCCGGTAGGGGTAGTGCGCGTGTCCGAGGAGGGACTCGACCACTACGCACACGTCCTTCACCAGCACAAACGCATCAAGCTCGGTTAGCTGCGCAGGTTCGAAGCCTGGGCAGGATTCGATCCTCCGATAATCCTGGGAGCCGGGAGGACAGCCTAAGCGCACGGTTCAGCTCGTGAACCGCCTCCTGCATCGGAATGGTGCCGGCGTTTGAAGACGGTGACCGCTCTGCCCAGCTTCGGGAAGTACTCGGGCTCCGTCAGCAGGTTATCGACGAACTTTTCAATGTCCTGCTGGTTCATCATCCTGACTCAACCCCTGTGGCGTGCCGGCACGGCCGCGCGGCGTCGATAAGCAACGAGGTACACCCGCTGATCTTGTTCTCCAAGGAAAGCGAGCACTCGACGGCGGGAGCCTCGGGTCGTCGACGATAAGCAAATCAGCGTGGTGCTTCCAGAACACCCACCGGTGCTCACCGCGCATGCTGCCGCAGCGCTGTTCCGGCTGCTGCGCAACGTACACCGGAGCCGTGGGCGCGAGGCTCGACAGGCAGACAGGTCAACATCAGTATGTGCGGACGATCATGACAAGGAAGGCTAGCGGCGTGATCGCACGGTTCGCGTTCTATGGGCAGTTATCCATGCAGGATCAACAGGACCCGGAGGCTGTCCCGTTGGGTCTACGGCGAGGAGCCGTAGGCCGTCAGGGCGACGTGTTCTCGCAGCTGACCAGAGCGTCGACCGGCTGGTAGGTGTCGGTTTTGTTCGTCACGTCGAACTCGATGTACTCGGAGGTGTACCCGTCGAGAGTGGTGAAGCTGCGACGAGTCGCGCTGTCAACCGTCAAGGCCGGGTTGAACGAGTAGTCGATCAGCCGATCGGGTCCAGGGCGCTGCCCCTGGGTGTCACAGCCGATCGTCGAGTGGAGTTGCTCGCCGGGATCGCAGCACAGCCCATTGAAGTCTGGGTCCGAGAAGGTGTACTGCGTCTTCGTCGGCTTCCCGTGGGGGGGCTTCGGGCAGTTCTTCTTGTCTGGGTTCTTCTCGCACGGTTGCGAGCTGGGCTTCGGGTCAAGTGGTGCCGCAGAAGCGATCGCCGCCGATCCGAAGATGAACACGAGGAACGTAGCCAGCAAGATGGCGACGCGAGCTTGGCGGGGCACCTGCATCGCGAGTACGACCGCGAGACGAAGGATCTTGGTCACTGGTTTTCCCAACCTTGAGAGTTGCTATATCAGTCGGAGTAGTCGTGACGCCCGTTACAGGGAGGCCGATCGCTTCATCAATTTGTTGTACGAGTCGTCCAACGTGTCGCTGACCTGGCGGCAGGTGCCTCGCCCCGGGGTCCACGGTCGTTTCAAGATCATGATATGAGCTTGAGGATCTTGAAGGGACGGTCCATGCCGCGGCTGGCTTGGCGGGTTGCTTCGGTGATGTCGCGTCGGCCGGTCAGTCGGTGTGCCCCAATGGCCAGATTGCGCAGGGCTGCCATTACGCGCGGTCCGGATCTGGTGTGGACAGTCGAGTTGTCCTCGCGGTAAACGGTGTCGCGCAGCCAGTG
>JAICSB010000196.1 GCA_025937115.1 Pseudonocardiaceae bacterium
GTTGGGCCCGACCACGCCGATCTTCGCGCCGGGATAGAAAGCGAGGGTGACACCGTCGAGGACGACCTTGTCGCCGTGCGCCTTACGCACCTGTTTCATGGTGTAGATGAACTCCGCCACGGCCGCGATCGTAGAGGTCGCCGCCAGGGCCGGGCAGCGCGGCCGACCGCCGCCCGACCCCGTTCGTCACTCAAGCGGGCACGGGCACCAGCGGGCCGGCGGCTTCCGCGAAGTCGGACAAGCTCACTTCGTACGGTGAGTCGGTTGTGTCGAGCAGGTCTGACGGATCCTGCGGGGGTGGTGCCGCGGCGTCCTGGTTCACGGAACGCGAAGGCTCCGCCGCACGCTGCTTACGCACGGTGACGGCGCAGCGAGCCAGATCCGGCCCGATCGAGTTGGCTTCCAGCTCGACGACCGATCGGCGCTCGCCCTGTTCGGTGGTCCACTCCCGGGTGCGCAGTTTCCCTCTGACGATCACCGGGTCGCCCTTGACCAGGGAGGCAGCGTTCTCGGCAAGCCGGCGCCAGCAGCTCACCGACAGATACAAGCTCTCTCCATCCACCCATGACTCGGACGCCTTGTCGAACCGACGCTCGTTACAGGCGACCCGGAAATTGAGTACGAGCGCCGCGTCGGGACCAACCCGGCGCGGGCGCATGTCACTGACCAGCGTTCCGACCACAGTTACCGGTGTCTCTCTCATGATCACATACCCTCCTGCGCTGCTGTCCCGCCCTCCGCGGCGGGTCGCCGGCCCCTCGACCGGCGTCACCCAGGTTGCGCGACGAGCAGCACCTCCGGGTAGCAGACCATGATCGACATGTGGATGACCGGGGTGCTGTGCACAACCGGCCCGTCTCATCCGGTCGAAACTGAGGATTGTCGGGGTTTCGTGCTATCGCACGGCGCGTTCATCCGGCGGAGATCTGCCCCGTTGAGCCCGCTGGATGCGTCGACGAGCTAAGCGCGGGTAGGTGGCCGGTCGTCGCTAGGCTGCTCACTGACGCCCACCGGCGCCCGGCCCCCGTAGCTCAGCCGGATAGAGCAAGCGACTTCTAATCGCTAGGCCGCAGGTTCGAATCCTGCCGGGGGCGCTAGCTGCACAAACGGATGTTGGGCTCCGAGCACACCGCTTTTAAAAGCCAGAGATTGGACCCGCTGCGATGGATGCGACGGCGCCACTCCGACCCGCCATAGTGGACATCGGGGACCTCTCCGAGCTTCTCCCCAACTGGCGCCGCCACCTGCGCGCAGCGAACCGCGCCGCGTCCACGGTGCGCCCCTATGAGAAGGACGCCCGGGCTTTTCTCGCTTTCCTCGCAGAGCACGGCATGCCCACCCGAGCCGACTCGATCACCCCGCGAGCACTTGGAGCACTTCCTCGCCGATGAACAATCCCGGCCTCGACGGCGCCGCCGCGGTGAGGCTGCCACGCTCTCCCCGGCCACCGTCGCCGGTACCTACCGCTCGCTGCAGCAACTCTGGCGCTGGCTGGTCGACGAGGGCGAGGCCACTACCAACCCGTTCGACTGGATGAAACCTCCGCACGTCCCGGAACAGCCCGTGCCGGTGCTGTCCGACGAACCGCTGGCAGCGTTGCTGGCGGCCTGTAAGGGCACCGAATTCACCGAGCGCCGCGACACCACGCTAGTCCGGTTGCTGCTCGATACCGGCATCCGCTCCGCCGAGCTGCTCGGGCCGGCCGTGACCGATCTGGACTTCGAGCAGGACGTCGCACTCGTGCTCGGCAAGGGTGGTCGGGGCCGCGCCGTCCCGTTCGGCAACCGCACCGGGGAGGCGCTGCGCCGCTACCTGCGACTGCGGGGTCGCCACCCGCACCACGACGCTGCCGCACTGTGGATCGGTACCCGTGGACCGCTGGGGCAGGCCGGGTTGCGCCAGGTGTTCAACCGCCGCGCCGCTACCGCAGGCATCGGGCACGTCCACCCGCATCAGTTCAGGCACACCATGGCGCACCGCTGGCTGGCCGATGGGCAGCAGGAGCAGGACCTGATGCGTCTCGCCGGGTAGCGCAGCAGGCAGATGGTCGGCCGCTACGCCGCGTCGGCCGCCGACGAACCGGGCCCGCGACGCGCACCGCCGCGCTGGCCTCGGGGACCGGCTCTGACCGATTGAATGGAGAGAAAATGTGATCGACGTCACACACTGAGCGGGTTCGTTTTCTACCATTCACCGTAATTGCTGGCCAGTGCGGCAATGCGAGCGAAACGACGGGCGAATCCCCGACGCGTTCCCGTGCGATTCGGAATCTTCGCTCACAGCGTAAAGTTCCTGCATGCTGAGATAACCGTCGATATACGGTCTACCGTAGAACATCCGATCTTGATCACTCTCTTCGGGCAGATCACGGATCCGCGCTTGGCCCGCAATTCCACAATCCGCGCCCGCTGCGCTCCTTCGAGGGTCAATCGCGGCCTGCTGAATGACATGAAATAGTGGCGGCAGCCTCCAGCGCGGCCATCCTGGCGGAGTCCGGATCGGCGTCGCGGACAGCGGATCGGAGATAATCCGACGCGACGGAGATAATGTCGCCCGGTGTTTGCGCGTTGGCCCGGCGCCGCTCGAAATGCTCCCGAGCCCGTTGTGCGGCGGCGACCGCACGCTACGGCTTGCCGTTCCTGCGACAATGTACCGTCATATCCGTTGCCCTTTCTCCTCTAGGCGCCTCTACGGTTTTCTCGGGGAACGCTATGAGGCAATCTGCGCCCGTCATTGCGGGCAGGCTTGGTCCGGGTCAGGGGGATTGCCGGCAAGCGCCAGACGGCCGAATGGGAGCCGCAACGGCACAAACTCCAGCCCGCACAGCGAGACGACCGAGCGGCTGGCGATCGAATACGAGCCGCAATGTGTTTCCCCGTAGCCCATCGACCGCAGGAACCATTGGAGGTCCGGCGTGCTCATGCGCCGAGCCATTCCGACTCGTTCATGTCGCCGCCCTCCTGGCCGCAGTCAGCGCGTCGGTCAGTTCGCCGATCTGCGCCTCCGTGAGCACCGCTGCCGTGCGTAGATCGGCGTGGAACAACACCTGCACCGTGCCGTCCACGGCGCGCACGAGCACGGTGCAGGCACCGCCGCCGTACCCGATGGGCCGGCGACCGTCGATGGCGTGGCGGTAAGTCTCGCCCGGATGCTGCAGGCTCATCGCTCGCTCGCTCCAGCGGGCGCAGGACATACAACGGTGCCCGGGGGGTTGCTCGTGCAGGCCGACCCGTGCGGGAAGGCGACGGCCGCATCGGGCGATCCACAACCCGACGGGATGGTCGGCGTCGAGGTCGACGCAGTGGGCCTGCCAGTCCATCGGGCTCAGTCCCCGACGCGGGGCAGTGGTCACGACTGCACGTCGCGGTGCACACCGACCAACCACGCGGCGACGGCTTCGCTGCCGAACTCGCCACCGCGCAGCCACTCTCCGAGCGTCGCCAGCGCCTCGCGTACTTCGATGTCGACATCGAACACCGACGGGAGCGCCGGTGCTACCGGGCGAACCCTGGCCCATCGAACTGCCCCAGCGGACGGACTTCTGGCTGTTCGATCACTCCGTGCTCTACGGGATGCGGTACGACCAGAACAACGCCTGGCGCTCGACGGAGCGGGTTACCGACCCGGCCGCTATCAAAGCGGCACGCCACTGGCGCGAGGTTGCGCTGCGCCTAGCCGTGCCCTGGCGGGACTACATCGCTGCACACCCCCCGCTGGCGAGGATCGTTTCCGAGACAGACCTCGCGGCGTTCTAAGCGGAAGGGGCGGCCGGTGGCGCTGAGTCCGCGCCGTGCTCGCCTGGCCGCGCGGCTCAAAGCGATCCGAGCGGGTGCCGCCCCATCCGGTAGCGAGTTCGCTCGGCGCATCGGCTGGGGCCAGCCCCGTCTGTCGAAGCTGGAGACCGGCAAGCAGCTACCCACTGAGGCCGACATCCGGGCCTGGATCACTGCCGCTGGAGCCGACGAATCGGTTACGGCCGAACTGTTGGGGCTGCTCGCCGCCGCTCGGATCGAGTACGTCACCCACCGCGATGAGTCGCGCATCGAGGGCGGCCTGACCAAAGTCTCCGAGGCGCAAGCGGCGCTGGAGGCGGCGGCCATACACATCGCCGAGTGGCAGCCCGCCATGGTGCCCGGCTTGGTCCAAACCGCCGCATACGCCCGGGAGCTGTTCGAGCGGCCGGACCGATCCACCCTCACGGACCCCGACGACGCCGATCCCGACGCGATGGCGACGGCACGGGTGCGGCGCCAGGATGTTCTCTACCAGCCAGGCCGCCGGATCGAGCTCATTGTCGGCGAGGCTGCTCTGCGCTGCACCCCTGGGACGATCGGGACCCTGCTGGGCCAACTGGACCGGCTCGTATCGGTTACCGACCTACCGACCGTCGAGCTGGGGATCGTGCCGTTCCCGCTGATGCCGGTGATGCCGTTGTCTAGCTTCTGCTTCCACGACGATGTGGTCTACATCGAGACGCTGACCGCCGAGCAGCAACTCTCCGAGCCCGACGAGGTGACGGTCTACGTCAAAGCGTTCGGCTTGCTGAGACAGTCCGCCCTGTTCGGCCCGGACGCCGTGGCCCTTATCCAGCGGGTCGCCGCTGAGCTGCGGGTCCACAGCTGACCCCGAGGAGTACAGCCGGACTTCTACTGACCGCACGTCGGGAGGGCCGGCGGCGCGGTCAAGGAGGATCGAACCCGTGCCGCCGGCCACCCGACCGCTGACGCGCCAGCCGAGCATTCGGTATATCGGATGTCGGTGACCATCCGTTACAACTTGTTGCGGTGCGTAATGGCAGAGGGGGGCATGAGTCGGGCGACCGCGAACCGTCCGCCGCGGAGCTGGTCTCTCGGCTCTCCGGACAGGTCTCGCGGTTAATCCGGGATGAGCTGCAGCTGGCCCTGACGGAGCTGAAGCACAAGGCCAAGCGAGCCGGGATTGGCGGAGAGCTGATCGGTGCTGCCGGGGCGGTTGCGGCGCTCGGACTGGGCGCGCTGATGATCGCAGCGATCGTCGCGCTGGCCTGGTTGCTGCCGCACTGATCGTCGGCGGCGCCGCGCTGCTGCTCGCCGGTCTGCTGGCGTTGCTTGGCATCGACCAGCTCAAGTCCGCGATACCGCCTATTCCAGAGGAGGCATTCGCAAGTATCAAGCGCGGCGTGCCTGGCTAGCCTCGGCCCCGAGGGGCAAGTTACCGGATGCCTCGGCACGGTGGGTGAGCAGCAAGGACACCCGGTGTGCCGCGTAGAAGGTGACTCCCAGCGTCGCGACGAGAACGAGCCCCGAAGCCAAGATGTTGCCGTTGAGGGTAGGAGTCGGACCGTCACCGGCCTGGGCGCGGGCGGAGCCGGTCAGGAAGGGCACGATGAACAGCACGCTGATCCCCAGCGTGGTCTCGACGGCCACAATGGCGGGGAAGTAGCGCAAGGTGAGAGCGAAACCCTTTCCGATTTCACCGGCCGCATGTGTCTTGCGATACGCGGTGTGAGCAGGAACTGGTTGTAGGCGCCGGCCGACACCAGAGTGAACACTAGGAGCAGCTTGACGAGTAGGAACCGCCCGTATGTCGTGGTGATGAGCTCTGAGACACCGCCGGGGTTCGACTCAGCAGCACGAGGCTGGCCAGGCCGCCCAGCCAGGTGCAGCCAGCCACAATGTGGGCCTGGGTCATGATGATGCCCAGCACGCCGTCGAACGTCTCGGCACCCAGATTTGTCGGCAACGAATTCGCCAACAAGGCCGTCACCGCCCATGATGCGGCGACCGCGGCAACCCTGTCGAGACGGTCCGGACGCCACGAACGAACAGAGCGACCAGTAGCACGGCCACCACGACGAAAAGTACGTTCTGCACCAGGATCAATACCCCCGACGACACCCAGGAGCCAGCCTTCGCGGGCTGCGCCAGGAAGTGCCACATCCGGGCCGGTGCCAGCGCTGCACCGAACGACGTGGCCGCATCCGCGCGGGCCACCCCACTCGCGAGCTGGAAATAAGCCGCCACCACGAGTGCGAGACCAGACCAGGCGAGCAGCGTCGCACTCCGGCGCCGCATGACGACCACGTCGGCGTCCTCGATTGCCATCTCCTTGGCCCGCAGTACCGGACGCACGACCGCGAGATAGGTCGCCGTCCCGCCGATGACCGACGCGACGGCGAGGAAGTAGGCAAACTCACTCAGCACTCGCCACCAGGCGGGCCACGATGCCGCCGCGGAAGACACCAACGCTAACTCTGGCACCAAACCGCTCATAACGAACATTAGATTAGGCTAAGCTAACTTAGTCAACCA
>JAICSB010000690.1 GCA_025937115.1 Pseudonocardiaceae bacterium
GCGGTTTGAGCGATGTGGGTGGCGTGTGACCACAAAGCGAACTGCACGATGGCCAGGACCATGAGCAGCAGCAGCGGGGTGGCGATCACCAGCTCGGCGCTGACCGAGCCACGATCCCCGCGCAACGCGCGTCGCAGCCGACTGCGCCCGGCCGCGGGCACCCGGGTCGCTCGCTGTGGTCGGTGCGCTGGTCGTGACCCGGTGAGCCGCCGGTCCATGTCACAGCCCGAGGTTGATGCCGTTGGCTTTGGCTATCACCTTGGCGACGATGATCGCGACCACGACGATGGCCGCCACGACCAGCAACGCGGTGACCACCACCGTCTCGGTGGTATACCCGGCGTCGGGGTCCCGGCGTAGCAGCTCGATCCGGGCGCGCAGCACACCCACCATCAGTGCCCAGTAGGTCCGCATCGGGGTTCTCCTCTTCTTCGTCGTGGGCCGCGATCACAGTCCGTTGAGGACCTGGGTGAGCGCGGGAAAGCCGATGAAGACCAGGAATCCCAGGAACAGGGCCATCACCGGTAGGGACATCCGTTCCGTGGCGGCCTGGGCGTCGGCTTCCGCGTCGGTGATCTGGTGAGTGCGCAGCGCCGCTGCCTTGGCGGCCAGTGAGGCCCGGACCTTGGCCCCTTCGGTGCCCGCGAGGCTGACCGACGCGGCGAGCTCGGACAATTCGCTGACGTCAAGTTCGTCGCCGAGTTGCCGCAACGTGGCCCACGGCGTGGTGCGGGTCAGCCGGGCGGTGTCCAGGGCGCGGCGGATCTGGGAGAAGGCCCAGCCGCGGTTGATGGCCGCCGAGTCGAGCAGTGCGCCGTCGATCCCGGCGCCACCGGCCAGGGTGATCCCTACCAGGTCCAGGTAGGCCGACAGGGCATGGCGGAACCCGACCCGCAGTCGCCTCGCCTCAGCGCGAACGGCCAGGTCGGGAGCCAGGAAGGCGAGCGCGGCCAGCACCAGCGCGGCGATCACCGGTGGTGCGACGCCCAGCGGCAACCCGCCCAGGAGCAGCAGCAGCTGCGCCACGACCGGCGCCAGCAGCCCGGCCAGCGCACAGCTGGCCTGCCGCGCCAGGTGCGTGGAAACCGGGCGGCCCAGCACCGCCAGGTCACGGTGCAGCCGGGCACCGGGTAACCCCAGCGCCCGCAGCGGCGCGACGAAGGGGCTGCCCAGCCGCGCCGCCCATCCCTCCTCGCCGGTGGGCAGGATCGGCGGTCGCGAGGGGGTGGTGGTGACGCGGGCCAGCACCGCACCCAACGTGGGGCGAGGCGGGAACAACCCCACGATCAGCACCCACACCCCGATCCCGAGCCCGGTACCCAACCCCAGCGCGATGATCACGACCACACCTGCCTTCCCGATACCGGATCGGGTGTCAGGTGCCCGTCTCTCGTGCCTGTGTCGGGGCCGGGATCAGCCGACAGTGACAACAACCGGGTCGGCTCGGGTACCGCCGCGATGCGGGCCAGCCAGGCGAACCCCACCGCGAACAGCGCCCCCACGGCCAGCAGCATCACCTGGCCGGTGACCGAGTCGTAGGCCGACAGGTAGGGACGGTCCAGCGCGACCATCGCCACCGCGAAACCGACGGTGGTGCCGACGACGACCCGGACCGAGGTGCGGCTGCGAGCCCGCCCGGCCTCCACCCGCATCCGCATGGCCGCCTGCTCGCGGGCGGCCTGCGCCAACGAACCCAGCAGCCCGCCGAGCTGGCGGGCCTGATGCTCACACGCCAGCACCAACGAGGCGATCACCAGGTCCCCGGTCGGATCCGCGAGCCGCTCGGCCAGCCCCCGCAGACACGGGGCCAGCCGCTCCCCGTGTCCCAGCCGGGCCGCCACCTCACCGATCTCCGGTCGGATGGCGACCGGGACCAGCGGCGCGGTGGCCAAAATCGCCTGCTCCAGCCCGGCCGCGGCGGCCAGGGTGTCACGCAGCATCTCCGTCCAGGTGGCGATCGCCTCGATCCGGCTCACCCGCCGGGCATGCAACGGGTCACGGCCCAGCACAC
>JAICSB010000604.1 GCA_025937115.1 Pseudonocardiaceae bacterium
CGACACGTTCGTCAAGGGGCCGTGGCAGAACCAGATGAGCGGTCTGAGGGGCGCACATAAGGCGGTCTCTCCGACTATCCGCAGCGTGCTGGCGTACGATGACCGCGCTCGCTGAAATTCCCCACTGACGCTCATCGGAATTCCCCACCCGTGTGGCTCCGCCGAGAAGGGCGGGCCTCCCTCGATGCTGCTGGTGTCTGACGCCAGTAGCTCTCTCGAAGGAGGCCCGCTTTCTCATGCTCACATGGGAGGACGACTTGGAAGTACATGCCCTACGCAAACGTGGTTGGTCTATCTCAGCGATCGCCCGCCACACCGGCCATGACCGCAAGACGGTCCGCAAGTACCTGGCCGGTGACGCCACGCCGGGTGTCCGGGCACGGCCCTCACCGGACCCGTTCGGCCCGTTCGTCGACTACGTCACCGCGCGGCTGATCGAGGACCCGCACTTGTGGGCCCGGACCCTGCTCGATGAACTGGAGGGCCTGGGGTTCGGGCTGTCGTATCAGAGCCTGACTCGCAACATCCGGGCGCGGAATCTGCGGCCGACATGCGAGGCCTGCCGGACGGCCACCGAGCGTCCCAACGCGGTCATCGAGCATCCGCCAGGAGATGAAACTCAATGGGACTGGTTGGAATTGCCGAACCCGCCCGAATTCTGGGGGTGGGGCAAGACCGCGCACCTGCTGGTCGGGACGCTGGCCTGTTCTGGGAAGTGGCGGGCGGCGTTGTCGCCGTCGGAGGATCAGCCGCATCTGGTGGCCGCCCTTGATCGGGTGGTCCGCGGTCACGGAGGGGTGACTCGTTGCTGGCGGTTCGACCGGATGGCCACGGTCTGTGATCCGGGCTCGGGGCGGGTCACGGCCTCCTTCGCCGGGGTGGCCAAACACTACGGCGTGTCGGTGGCGATTTGCCCGCCGCGGCGAGGTAACCGCAAGGGTGTGGTGGAGAAGATCAATCACACTGCCGCGCAACGCTGGTGGCGCACCCTGGCCGATGAGATGACCGCCGAGCAAGCGCAAGCCGATGTGGATCGTTTCGCCCGGGTACGGGGCGATACGAGGCTCCGCGCCACCGCTGACGGGCGGTCCTCGGTGGCCAGCGTCGCCAAGAGCGAGCCGTTGGCGGTGCTGCCGGCAGTCCCGTATCCGGTGATCGTGACCGAGGCGCGGACCGCCTCGCGTCAAGCCCTGGTGTCCTACCGCGGCAACCGCTACTCGGTGCCACCGGAACTGGCCGGCGCCCAGGTCAAGGTGAGCCACCCCGTGGCGGCTGAGTTCCTCGACATCGCCACCACAAGCGGCATCGTCATCGCCCGGCACCGCCTGGCCGCCGACGGCCTGGGGGTGATGATCCGCGACAGCGGCCACGTCATCGCCCTGGATACCGCGGCGATGGCCGCCGCCACCACCGGCAGACCGCACCGCCGCAAGGAACGGATACCGCCCGGGCCCGAGGCGAAAGCCGCTGCCGCACAACTGCTCCGACTACACGCCGAGGCCACGCCCTCAGACCAATCCTGCACGCCATCAACCGATTCCACTGTAATCGACCTCTCCGCTTACGAGCGCGCCGCCCAGAACAGGACCATCCAATGACCCCCACCGCACGCACCCCGAAGACCACCGGCACCCTGGCCGTCGGCAACGACTCACCGTCGGCTGCGGCCAGCCGGTATCAGCAGTTGCGCTCACACCTGGCCGAGCTCAAACTGCACGCCGCCGCTGAGGCGCTTCCCGGCGTCTTGGATCAGGCCACCGCCGAAGGCCTGTCGCTGACCGTCGCGATGGAGCGGCTGCTGGCCGCCGAAGTGGACGCCAGCACCGCCCGACGACTGGCTGGCCGGTTGCGGTTCGCGTGTCTGCCCACCCCGGCTACCCTGGCCGACTTTGACGTCGATGCTGCCGGCGGCATCGACCGCCCGTTAATCGATGAATTGGGCACCTGCCACTACCTGGACTCGGCGACCAACATTTTGTTGATCGGCCCGCCGGGCACGGGCAAGACACACTTGTCGGTCGGATTGGCAAGGGCTGCAGCGCATGCCGGATACCGCACCTACTTCACCACCGCAGCCGATCTGGCCGCCCGCTGCCACCGCGCTGCCATCGAGGGACGCTGGGCCACCACCATGCGCTTCTTCGCCGGACCGACTCTCCTAGTGATCGATGAACTCGGCTATCTGCCGTTGCCGGCTGAAGCGGCCTCAGCGCTGTTTCAGGTTGTTTCCCAACGGTATTTGAAAACCTCGATCGTGATCACGACCAACCGTGGCGTCGGCGCCTGGGGCGACATCCTCGGTGACACCACCGTCGCCGCAGCCATGCTCGACCGGCTATTGCACCGCTCGGTGGTCATCAATCTCGACGGCGAGTCCTACCGGCTACGCGATCACCACGCCGCAGCCGATAGCCTCCGCCGAGCCACCACCGGCACCCGCCAACCGATACACTGACCGCTGCTCACAGGTGGGGAATTCCGATAAGCACACCTGGGGAATTTCGATAAGCGCAGTCA
>JAICSB010000705.1 GCA_025937115.1 Pseudonocardiaceae bacterium
CGATGCCACTCCTCGAAAAAAGCCACGAGGCGGACAACTCAGCAAATCCGATATAGAATGCAACGCCGAGATCTCGGCACTGCGAGCACCTATCGAGCGTGTCGTCGCACATTTCAAGTCCTGGCGAATGCTCCACACCGACTACCGCCGGCCCTACCACACCTACCGCGACGCCTACGACGCCGCCCGAGGATTGGTCTTCTTCTCAATTATATGGGGTTTTGAATAATGCTCCCGGTTCACGGCACTACGATGCTCCCATATTCCTCCCATGTTCGGCTCCCACTTCGCCCGGTGTTGCGACGGCGCGATTCACCAGGGGACAGGGACACCACTGATCGACCACAGTCTGAACGGCCGAGCGAACAGCCAGACCAAACCTGTACCCGCTCGAGTTTCGCTTTTGCTGCGGCGGTTCACCGTCTGATCCCGTCGGCGGGTGGCCGTAGTGTGCGGCATGCTCCCAGGTGAACGCCTGATCCACCATGGGCACCCTGTCGGGAGGGCCACCGGTGACCACCTACGCCTATGATCCCGCGCAGAGTCAGCTCGTCGCTGTCTGGCCGCTGGGTACCGGGTATCACGCTGCGGTCCTCACCCACGTCAACGATCGAGGTGACGCCGGCGGGCTGGCAGGGCTGTGCGAGGAGCTGACCCGGTTGTCCCACGAGCTGTGGGATACCTACACCCAGCCCGCCGGCGCAGCCCTCGACGAGCAGGACCGGATCCATCACGAGTCCGAGCGCGACGCCTTCACCGACGTCGTGGCGGCGCTGCGGTCACCGAATCTCCCGTCCGACACCGGCGAACTGCTGGTGTCCTACGGCTGTGTGCCCGAGCGGGCCCACCGGGTCGACCGGGTCTTGTCCCGGCTCAACACCACCGTACTAACCGACGCCGTCGCGGCCGACATCACCGCCGACATCGCCGCCGTCGAACAGGCCGAGCGAGGCGACCTGTCGGGTCGAGCCGCCCAAGCCACCGCCCTGGACCGCGTCGACTCCTCCCCACTACAAGTAGCGGCAGCCGATGCCCTGTTCCAGGCCGCACCGCTGGGCGCCGCGGAGCTGTTCACCACCCTGGACCCGGCCGCAACCTGCGTCGCCGCAGCCCACTGGCTCACCGCCGCAGCCACCATCGCTAGCGATCTAACTGGCGTCGCCCCGACCGCCGTCTTCGCCGAATCCGACAACATCAACGCCTGCTCAGTCGACATCCCCCAATTCGTCGTCGGCGCCATCGACAACGCCGACCACAGCCCCCGCGACGTGGTCCTGCACCTCCTCCGCGAAGCGGCCCAAGTCCGTGACGGCAAGATCCCCGACCTACCCAACTTGCTCGCCCGGATCGCCCAGGCCGGCGAACAAGCCGAGCAACTACCCCAATCCCACCGCGACCAGACCTACCAGGCGCTGCTCCCCGACCACACTGCGCCCGAGTGCGAGGTAGGCGGGCCGGAGTAGCTCGGTCAGTGGCCGGCCGCGCACGGTGAGGCGCTGTTGCGTTGTCGCGTGGTGGGCACGGTTGGGCGCTGTGGTGCCTAGCTCAGATGGCGAGGACGAGTTCGGTGAAGGCCTGCGGGATCCGATGCCGCGGGTCGACATCAAGGCCGAGTTCGTAATGGCCGCGGTGGAGATTCTGGACGAAGGCGTGTCCCGCGCTGATGACTCGCGCTGAGCGCAGCCGCTTTAACCCGCGCATCGGCCGCAGTCGGGATTTCAGGCGGCCGTGATCTGCCTCGATGGGGTTGTTGGTGTCCTGCTCGGTGACGTGACAGGCGGTCGGCAGCAGCTCATCGAGCACCCGCGGGTAGGCGGGTGCTCGATCGGTGGTCACTTCGATCGGTGATCGACCGTGCTCCAGCGCCTGGGTGAAGAACCGGCGGGTAGCCACTAGGTCCCGTTTCTCGGCCACAAGCACGTCGATGACCTGGCC
>JAICSB010000280.1 GCA_025937115.1 Pseudonocardiaceae bacterium
AGCCGGGTCATCGAGTGCGTAAATCGTGATTTGCCGTTGGTGGTATTCGGCGCCTCGGGGGCGGGCAAGTCCTCGCTGCTATGTGCCGGGCTGGTTCCCGCCCTGGCTCATGGCGCCCTGCCGGCGGTAGGTCCGGCCGACTGGCCGACGCTGGTGATGACCCCTACAGCGCACCCCACGGCCGCGCTGGCTGAGAGTGTCGCCAAGCTGCTGGGGATACCCACTGAGAGTCTGCGCCACGAGATCCGCGCTGGGCGGTGGGGTGCCGCGCTGCGGACCGCACTCGGATCCGGTGGGGGTCGGCTTGTTCTGATCATCGATCAGTTAGAGGAGGTCTTCACGCTCTGTGAGAAGGAGGGCGAACGCCAAGCGTTCATCGGGGCGCTATGTGACGCGTCCCGCCCTGGCGAGGGCGGCGAGAGGGCAGCCGCGCTGGTAGTGTTCGGTGTCCGCGCCGACTTCTACGGTCGTTGCCTAGCCTATCCCGAACTACTGGGGGCGGTCCAGGACAACCAGTTCGCCGTCGGAGCGATGAGCCGTGAGGAACTCATCGCGGCGATCATCGGTCCAGCGCGGGTCGCCAAGCTCGAGCTCGAACCCGGACTGGTCGAGGTGCTGCTGCGCGACCTGGGCATTGAGCATGGCACCCGCCAGCAACACGGGACCTACGAGCCGCGTGTCCTGCCGTTGCTGTCCCATGCGCTGCTGGCCACCTGGCAGCAGCGGCAAGGCACCCGCCTGACGGTGGCCGGCTACCAGCTCACCGGCGGTATCCATGGCGCGGTCGCCGCTACCGCCGAACGCGTCTATACCAGCTTTGACCCTACCGCCCGGCAGGAAGTCCGCCGCCTGTTGCTGCGTCTGGTGCGAGTCGGCCAGGACAGTGAGGACAGCCGCCGTCGCGCTGAACGTGACCGGCTGGTGCGCCAGTCAGTCGATCAGGTGGCGTCTGCGGTCGTTCTGGAAGCCCTGGTCGCCGCCCGGTTGCTCACTCTGGACCACGACTATGTGGAGATCACCCACGAGGCCTTGTTGCAGGCCTGGCCGAGACTGCGCGGCTGGATCGACACCGACCGCGCCTGGCTGCTCATCCGCCAACAGCTTACCGAGGCTGCCGAGGCATGGGACCGCGAAGGCCGGCATCCGGCTACCCTCTATCGAGGCCCCCGCCTCACTGCCGCGCGCCACTGGGTCACAGAAGCCGGCTCTGGCGCCGGATTAACGCCACTGGCCTGTGAGTACCTCGATGCCTCGATCCAGCGGGAACACGACGAACAGCGAGTCGCTCGCCGCCGCACTCGTCACCTCCACCAACTCGTCGCCGGACTCTCTGTCCTCTTCCTTCTCGCGGTCGGGGCGACTATCTACGCGGTACAGGCCCAGAGAGACGCCATTGAACAACGGAATCTGATGATCTCCCGCGAAGTCGCCAGCGAGGCAACCAGTCTGCGTGCCGCCAATCCGGATCTTGCGGCGCAGCTCAGCCTTGCCGCCTATCGCCTCGTGCCTACAGTGGAAGCCAGAAGCAGTTTGTTGGCTTCCTGGGCGGCACCGCACGCCAGCGTCGTGACAAGCAGCGCGGATCTTACGGCGGCACTCGCCCTCAGCCCGGACGGTCGAACACTCGCCACGACGACTCGAAATCGCTTGATTCGCCTGTGGGACGTCACCAATCCGTGGCAGCCGAGGAGCCTGGCCACGATGACAGGGCATTCTGATGTCATTTTCTCGGCGGCGTTCAGCCCAGACGGACGTCTGTTGGCCACGGGCAGCCAGGATCGGACAGTCCAACTCTGGGATGTGGTGAACCGGCATGAGCCGCGTGCGCTGGGCACCATTCATGGCCATACGGACACTGTGGAGTCAGTGGCTTTCGCTCCAAGCGGAGCGGTCCTGGCGACCGCTGGCCACGACCGGACAGCTCGGCTGTGGAATGTTGCCGATCCACTGCGGCCGACGGCTCTGGGCATGATAAGAGAACTTTCCGATGCTGTCCACGCGGTCGCGTTCAGTCCGCAGGGACACACATTGGCGACTGTGAGCCGGGATGGGACAGTTCAGCTGTGGGACGTAGCGGATGGGTCCTCCCCTCGGTTTCTAAGCACTCTCCCCGGGCGCACAGAACTCACTGTTGGATTCGGTCAGGACGGACACCTGCTGATCACCGCTGGCCAGGACCGTACCATCCGGCTCTGGGATGTCGCGGATCCACGTCAGGCCAGCGTGGTCGCCACCTTGTCAGGACACGATGACACGATCCGTGTCCTGGCCTTGAGCTTGGACGGACATACGCTCGCCACGGCGGGCGACGATCGCACGATTCGGCTGTGGGATGTGACCGACCCACACCAGCCTGCTGCTGTTGCGGTGCTAACCGGCCACACCGACTCGATCACATCACTGGCGTTCACCGGTAATGGACATACGTTGGCCTCTGCCAGTGTTGACAACACGGTACGACTGTGGGAGATCCCTGGTCCTGTTATCGCCGACCACTCAGCAGCTGTCTTCGCTGTTGCGTTTAGCCCAGACGGTCGGACCTTGGCCACCACGAGCGACGATCGCACCGTACGTTTACGGGATGTCTCGGATCCTCGTCGGCCGACCGTCCTTGCCACCCTGACCGGTCACACCGATACCGTTCGTTCGGTGGCATTCAGCCCCAACGGTCGGTTGCTGGCCACCGCGAGTTGGGATCGAACCGCCCGCCTGTGGGACGTGGCCAATCCGCACCGACCGAGCCCGCTGGCGACTGTGACCGGCCACGGCGGCAACGTCCGGTGGGTGGCGTTCAGCCCGGACAGCCAGATTTTGGCCACCACGAGCGACGACCGCACCGCCCGGCTCTGGGACGTCAGGAATCCCCACGAGCCCAACATTTTGAGCACATTGCAAGGGCACACCGATACCGTTCGTTCGGTGGCATTCAGCCCTGACGGTCGGTTGCTGGCCACCGCGAGTTGGGATGGGACCGCTCGCCTGTGGGATGTCACGAACCCCCACTACCCAACGGGGCTCGGAATGATCACAGGCCATGACCAGCCGATGCGATCGATCGTGTTCAGTCCGAACGGGAAGCTGATCGCCACGACGAGCTGGGACCGCACGGTCCGGCTGTGGGATGTCGTCGACCCACAGCGACCCAGAGCGCTCGCAACCCTGACCGGCCATACCGGCACGGTCTTCGGTGCAGCCTTCAGCCCTGATGGACATATCCTCGCCACCACTAGTGACGATGGCACGGTTCGGTTGTGGGACGTCGTCAACCCACAGCGACCCAACGCATGGGCCGTCCTCATGACTGAACACCCCGTAGCAGTCTTCGCGGTGGCGTTCAGTCCGGATGGCCACACCCTCGCCACGACCGCTCAGGACCGCACTACGCGCCTCTGGGAAACCGATATTGGCCGTGTAGCGACTCGCATCTGCGACATCGCCGGGAAAGCACTCTCTGCAGAGGAGTGGGAACGGTACTTCACCGGGACTCCGTACAGCCCACCCTGTTCCTCCGTAAGTATTCGGTGATCCCGTGGGGTGGCTGGTTCCGTCCTGTCGTGTGAGTCCGGCGCGTGTGGAGTGGGGTGGCGGGTTGTTCGCGACACGCCGGGCGTGGCTCGTGGTGTGGTTGGTGGTGATGGTGTGTCCTGTGGGACGTGTTTTCCGGGCCTGTGGTTGGTGATGCCGTTGACGTGGCGTACTGGCGTGCGCGGGCTGAGCGGGCTGAGGGTCGGGTCGTGGAGCTCGACGTCCGGGTCGCGGAGCTGTCGGAGCAGGTCGCGGTGTTGAGCCGGATGGTGTTCGGCCGTTCGTCGGAGAAGGCGAGTCCCATCGCGGATCGGGGTGCTGGAGCCGGGGAGCCTGATCGCCCGGATGCTCGGGGTTGTGGTGATCGTGGTGAGCCGGAGCGCACGCGGGGGCAGCGGCCGGGAAGTAGTCGGCGGGACTACTCGCATCTGGATACCCGGGAGGAGATCCATGATGTGCCCGCCGATCAGCGGGTGTGCGCCTGTTGCGGGTTGGAGTTCGAGTTGTTGGGTTCTCAGACCAGTGAGCAGGTCGACTGGCAGGTGACGATCACCCGGGTGGTGCACCGGCGGTTGCGGTATCGGCGTCGGTGTCAGTGCCCCGGTCAACGCACGGTGATCGCGCCGCCGGCACCGAACCCGATTCCCAAGGGCCGGTTCACCCCGTCGTTTCTGGCCAGGCTGCTGTATGAGAAGTATGTGCTGGGGTTGCCGGTGCATCGGATCGCGCGGGCCTTGGCCGCCGAGGGGCTCGCGGTGCCCGAGGGCACGGTCTGCGGGGCGCTGAAATCGACGGCGCAGCTGCTGGTACCGCTGGAGTCGGCGATCATCGAGCGCAACGCCCACGCGGTGCACATCCACGCTGATGAGACCAGCTGGCGGGTGTTCGAGCCCACCGAGGGCAAAGACTCCTACCGGTGGTGGCTGTGGGTGTTCCTGGCCTGCGACACGGTGGTGTTCACGATGGACCCCACCCGCTCCACGGCGGTGCTGGACCGGCACTTCGGGATCAACCGCACCGACCAGACGCTGCCCCACGGGCGGCTGGTGCTCTCGACGGACTTCTACACCGCCTACCAGTGCCTGGCCCGGGTGGAAGGGGTCGACCCGCTGTGGTGCTGGGCGCACATCCGCAGATACTTCATCCGGGCCGGAGACGCACACGAGCAGCTGCGGATCTGGCGGGATCAGTGGGTGGCGCGGATCGCGGACCTCTATGTCGCCCACCGGGCCATGGCCACCGCCGAGGTCGGCAGTGCCGGGCACACCCAGGCACGCCAGGCGTTCGACCAGGCCCTGGACACCATCGATACCGTCCGCCGTGACCAGGCCACCATCTACAGCCTGCACCCAGCCGCCAAGAAGGTTCTGGCCACCCTCGACCGGGAATGGGACGGCCTCGCACGCCACCGCGACTTCCCCGATATCGCCCTGGACAACAATCCCGCCGAGCGGCCCTGCGCACCCCGGTGGTCGGCCGGAAGAACTACTACGGCAGCCACGCCAAATGGTCCGCTGACCTCGCCGCCCGAGTCTGGACCATCACCGCCACCGCCCAACGCAACCACCGC
>JAICSB010000635.1 GCA_025937115.1 Pseudonocardiaceae bacterium
CGAACCGGAACAGCAGCTGGCTGCCGGTGCTGTCCAAGGGCGCGAACCCGACCTCATCGACGATCACGAGGTCGTTGCGAAGGACGGTCTCGATGAGCCGGCCGACGCTGTTGTCGGCGTGACCGCGGTAGAGGGTTTCGACCAGCTCGGCGGCGGTGAAGTAGCGGACCCGGTGCCCAGCCGCCACGGCCGCGACGCCCAGCGCGACGAGCAGGTGGCTCTTGCCGGTGCCGGCCGGCCCGATCAGGCAGGTGTTCTCCGCGGCCCGGACCCATTCCAGGGAGGCGAGGTAGTCAAAGGTGGCGGTTGGGATTGAGGAGGAACCGACCTGGAACTGGTCCAGGGTTTTGATCACCGGGAACGTGGCCAGCCGCATCCGGGTGGTGGCGTTGGAGGCGTCGCGGGCGCTGATCTCGGCCTCGATCAGCGTGCGCAGGAACTCCTCGGGGTTCCAGCGTTGGGTCTTCGCGGTGACCAGCAGCTCCGGGGCCAGGCGGCGCATCGCGGCCAGCTTGAGCCGACGCAGCCCCGCGGTCAGGTCCGCGGGCAGCTCCGGGACCGAGGTCGCGGTCACGACGCACCACCGGCGCGCTCGGTGTCGGCCGGTTGGTCACCGGCCGGTGGCATCACCGCGTAATCGGCCAATGACCGGGTCGGGACCACCGGCAGCTCGAGGACCAGCGCCTCGCCGGCCGGGCGGGGATCGGGCGCGCCCGCCCCGGCCGCCAGGATCGAGCGGACATCGCTGGCCCTCCAGCGCGCGAACGCCGTCGCCCGGGTCAGTGCGGCCAGCAGCGCGTCGCGGCCGTGCGCGGCGTCCAGGGCCAGCAACTCGGGAAGCTCGGGGCCCAGGCGGGTGTGTCCGGCCGCGGCCGCTCCGGTCAAAAACGCTTCGGCGACCGGGCCCAGCGCGCAGAACTGCTTCTCCGTGGCGGTCTTGGGACGCACCGCCCGGGGCGGCACCGTCGGGCGGGTGCTGCCGTAGTGCTCATCGAGCACACTGGCCTCGCCCGGGGCGACCAGCACATGGTCGGCGACGACCGCGCCGGTGGCTGGCTCCACGACCAGGATCCGGCCCTCGCCCGAGCGGAGCTGCACTGTGGACCCGATCAGCCGGGTCGGCACCGAGTAGCGGGCAGAGCCGAACCGCACACACGACAGCCGATCCACCTTGCGCGTCGTCGCGGTGCGACCGGGCAGCTCTGGACGCAGCGAGGGCAGCGGGGTGAGCAGCTCAACCTCTTGGCCCAGCCGCTCGGCGGGGACCGCGCAGATCTCTGAGTGCACCGCGGCGTTGACCTCTACACACCAGGACCGAGCAGCGTCGTTGGCCACGACCAGACCGCCCTGAAACGGAGCCTGCGCGACGATCAGATCAACCTTGGCGTAGCCGACCAGGTGCTCCACAATCCCCTTCGACTCTGGATCATGGCCTTCGCAAAAGTCGGGCCGGAACCCATAATGGGTGGCGAACCGGACATAGTCCGGGGTCGGCACCACGCGCCCGGCGACCACCCCACCCTTCAAACAGCCCATCCGGTCGGCCAGCACCACCTTGGGCACCCCACCCAGGGTCTCGAAGCACTCCGCGAGCAGCGCGAACGTCGTCGCGGCACGCTCGTCGGCAGCGAAGCGCACGAACCGCACCCGCGACCAGGCCAACACAGCGCAGAACACGTGCAGCCCACCCTCGACCCCCCAGTCGATCACGAGGTGTTCCCCCGGGGACCACACCGCCGGGCGCCGACCCCGATGATTCCCCCGGCGCCAGTCGGCCTTCGCCGTTGAGACCAACCGCCGGAAGTTCCGCGCCGAACCGGCATACCCCGCCGTCCGGGCCGCGGGCAGCAACCGCTTGGCCGAGATCCGGGCCTTCGTCGCCGCGACCCGCTCGACAACCAACTCGCTCACCGACGCGTAGTTACGCTCCCGCGCCCGCCGCGGCGGCACCGACCCGGCGTTGTGCCGTTCCACCACCCGGCGCACCGTCTTCCACGTCGTGCCGCACATCGCCGCGGCACCACGGTAGGTACCCACTTCCCGATAGGCCGACAAGATGTCCATCCGTTCCCTCGCAGACTTCAATGGAGCCCCCTGGGCGGTGCGGTGACTGGTTGGCACCGCCACCGTCACCGCCCAGGGCCCAAGCTCCCGGTCGACACGACGAGCGAGGAGTGGGGACTTCTAACTGGCCACCAGCGGGGACCTACACCTGGCCATCAGCGGGGACTTTTCCATGGCCACGGACAGCCTCGCTCCGGGATGGC
>JAICSB010000544.1 GCA_025937115.1 Pseudonocardiaceae bacterium
CACGGTGGTCGGCGACGGCGCGGTGGGGCTCTCGGCGGTGCTGGCCGCCAAGCGGCTCGGCGCCGAGCGGATCATCTTGATGGGCCGCCACACCGACCGCACCGACCTCGGCCGCGACTTCGGCACCACCGACGTGGTGGCCGAGCGCGGCGAGGAAGGCATCGAGCGGGTGCGGGAACTGACCCGCAGGGATGGCACCCACGCGGTCGTGGAGTGCGTCGGCACGACGCAGTCGCTGGAGACGGCGCTCGGTGTGGTCCGCGACGGCGGCGTGGTGAGCAGGCTCGGTGTGTCGCAGTACACCGAGGTCCCGATGGGGTTCGACACGATGATGCGCAACATCACTCTCACGGGTGGTGCGGCGCCGGCCCGCGCCTACATCGAGCAACTGCTGCCCGACATCCTCGATGGCGCCATCCAGCCGGGCAAGGTGTTCGACCGCACCATCAGCCTCGACGAGGTGCCCGACGGCTACCGCGCCATGGCCGATCGCAAGGCCCTGAAGGTGCTCATCGGCCCCTGAACGCTAGAAGAGGAGCAGCGACTGTGAAGCACATCAAACTGAGGGATCTGGACGCCACCACAACGAGCAGCAGATGCAGATGATCGACCGCTGACCCGACCGAGGCTGTCCCGCCGGAGATCGCCTCACTCCGACGTGCCGGCAGCTGCCCAGCCAAAGGACCTGTACTGCCATCGAGGATTTCTGTTTTTTTAAGCGAAGTATCACCGCGAGTTCGACGGGTCTCTCTATATGAAGGCCTTGGCCCGGCGTTTACCTCGCCTGAAGGGGAAACCCATGATCACCCGTCTGACCGCTACCGCCCCACGATGGGACGTGCCAGGTCCCGCCGGTATCCCGCTGCTCGGTTCGGCTCTGGATCTGCGCCGCGACCTGCTGGGGACCTTGGAGAAGGCCCACCACCGCTACGGCGACGTCGTTCGCTTCTCGGCTGGTCCACCCGGGCTGCAGATCGTGCTGTATGCGGTGTTCTCTCCTGAGGGGACACGGCAAGTGCTGACCGGCACGGGCCAGCGCTACACCAAGGGCAACCTGTTCTACCGGGAGACCGCCGCGATGTTCGGCGATGGCATGTTGACCAGTGAGGGGGAGCGCTGGCAGCGTCAAAAGCGGTTCATCCAGCCGCTGTTCACCCACCGCCGAGTCGCCAGCTACGTCGATGTGATGGCTGAGGAGACCGCCACACTGATCGATTGTTGGCGCACCACCGCCCAACAGGGCGGCACGGTGGATGCAGCCGAGGACATGATGCGCATGACGCTTGCCGTGATCGGGCGGGTGCTGTTCGGTGACGACCTCAACGACGCCACGCCCACGCTGCGGGACGCCTTTCCGGTGATCAGCGCGCATGTCCTGCGCCGCTCCCAATCGCCGCTGCGCCTGCCGGTGACCTGGCCGACCCCAACCAACCACCGCGCTGGACGTGCCCAACGGCAACTGTACGAGGTGGTGGAGGGCATCATCGACCGTCGCCGCGCCAGCGCGGCCGGCGGCGAGGACTTGCTGTCGTTGCTGCTGCGCGCCCGCGACTCTGATGCCGTCGGCGCTGACGCGCTCGACGACGCTGAGGTCCGTGATCAGGTGCTGGTTTTCCTGCTCGCCGGCCACGAAACCACCGCGACCGCGCTGACGTTTGCGCTGCATCTGCTCGCCCGCCACCCCGACGTTGCACAGCGCGTGCGCGTCGAGGCCGAGCAGGTGCTCGGCGCCGACGATCTGTGCCCGACCGTGGAGCGGATCGCCGCGTTGACCTACACCACCCAGGTTGTCAAAGAAGCGATGCGGCTGTACCCGTCGGTCTACGGGATAGGGCGGCAGATTCCCGAGGAAGAGGTGATCGACGGCTACCGCATCCCGGCGGGCGCCGACGTGCTCGTGAGCCCGTGGGTCACCCACCGCGATCCACGGATATGGGAACAGCCGCGGCGCTTTGACCCAGACCGCTTCACCGCCGAGCAGGAAAAGCAGCGTCACCGCTATGCGTATCTGCCGTTCGGCGGCGGCCCAAGAGCCTGCATCGGCCAGTACTTCTCCATGCTCGAGGCGACCCTGGCCACCGCCAGCATCGTCCGCACCTTCGGCCTGCACGCCCCACCCGGCCCCGTGCCGCTGACCAACGGCATCACCCTGCGACCTGCCGGATCCGTACCTCTAACGCTCGCTGTTCAACCACCACATCAACGCCTCCACTGATCCCTGCAGCGATGTCCGAAGCGGCCAGACTCGGGTGTATCGCGGCGGCGTCGAGCGGGATGATCACCCGGTGAAACTGGTAGTGCTGGCCAGGACGGACCTCGCAATGAGCCGCGGCAAGCTGGCCGCCCAGGTCGCGCACGCCGCCGTCCTCGCCGCGTTAAACGGTCTCGGCACAGCAGACTTCGCGACCTGGCTGGAACAGGGACAACCCAAGGTTGTGCTCAAGGTCGGCGACGCAAACGAGCTTCGCCGGCTGGCCGAAGCCGGGAAAGACGCGGGACTTCCGATCTCGCTGGTAGCGGACGCAGGGCGAACCCAACTACAGCCGGGCACCCTTACTTGCGCTGCGATCGGCCCGGCCGAAGACCGCCGGATCGACGCCATCACCGGTGATCTACCACTGCTGTGAGCGGACCGGAAGGGGTGTCCGGCGGCGCAGGAGGGTGACTTGGCCGAAGATCCCAGGCAGCCTCACCGTCTCAGCTCGGCCGCCACCCGCTGGATCAGAGCCAGGATTTGGCCCCCGGTCACGCCGGCGTCACGGAGCACCTCGAACGCGCGGATGATCGGGGCGATCTCCTCGGGATCGTCCAGCCGCTGCTCC
>JAICSB010000737.1 GCA_025937115.1 Pseudonocardiaceae bacterium
CGTACATCATCACGATGAAGTAGATGATGCCGAGGGTGACGAACAGCATCGCCACCGCCGACCCGCTGGGCACGGACGACGCCACCGACGGGTTGTAGTCGGGGTCGTACCAGGACATCAGCTGCTGGGACAGCGGGCTGGCGATCAGCGCGCCACCACCGAAGCCCATGATCGCCAGTCCGGTGGCCATGCCCGGCCGGTCCGGGAACCACTTGATCAGCGTGGACACCGGCGAGATGTAGCCGATGCCGAGGCCGATGCCGCCGATGAAGCCGTAGCCCAGGTAGAGCAGCCACAGCTGCTTCGTGGCGATGCCCAGCGCACCGACCAGGAAGCCGGCCGCCCAGAAGCAGGCGGCGGTGAACATCGACTTGCGCGGGCCGACCCGTTCGACCCAGGTGCCCCGGACCGCGGCGGACAGCCCGAGCATCACGATCGCGATCGAGAACACGATGCCGATCTGGGTGTTCCCGGTGTCGAAGTTGTTGACCAGCCCGTTCTTGTAGACGCTGGTCGCGTAGGCCTGGCCGATACACAGGTGGATGGCCAGGGCGGCTGGCGGGATCAGCCAGCGGTTGAAGTCGGGACCCGCGATGCTGCGTTCCCGGTCAAGAAAGGAGGCCATGCGCGAACTCCTCAACAGCGGCGAGACCGGCTGTGACCGCCGGCACAACCTCTATTACGTACCGAACTTCCGATCGGATCGGCACGATCAGGCGCTGAACGGCATTAGTTGCGCGGCAAACGGTCAGTCCACCAACGCCGCGTTCACGAGGCCCCGCAGCTCGGCGCGGATCGGGTAGGTGGCCGACGGGTCCAGCTGGGTCATGAAGACGACAGTGATCCGCTCCGCCGGGTCGACCCAGAACGCGGTCGAGGCCAGCCCGCCCCAGGAGTACTCGCCGGGTGAGCTGAGCACCTCGGTGCGGACCGGGTCGATCGAGACCGAGAAGCCGAGCCCGAAGCCGACCCCGTCGAACGCGTCCTGCGGGCTCATCGGCCGGCCGATGGTCGGGATGTCGACGTTGCCGGGCAGGTGGTTGCGGGTCATGTAGTCCACCGTCCGGCTGCCCAGCAGCCGCACTCCGTCCAGCTCGCCCCGGCCCAGCAGCATCCTGGTGAACCGCAGGTAGTCCCCCGCCGTGGAGACCAGCCCGCCGCCGCCGGAGAAGAACGTGACCGTGCCGCGCGGGTCGGTGGTGAAGTCGTCCTTGCGGATCGGGGTCTGGCCGGCCTTGCCCGTCACGTACAGGCCGGCGAACCGGTCGGCCTTCTCCGCCGGCACGGTGAACGCGGTGTCGACCATGCCGAGCGGGCCGGTGATGTGCTCGGCGAAGAACCGGTCCAGCGGCGTCCCGGACACGACCTCGACCACGCGGCCGAGCACGTCGGTGGACACGCCGTAGTTCCACCCGGTGCCGGGCTGGAACAGCAGCGGCACCGTCGCCCACCGCTGCACCGCGTCGGCCAGGGAGAAGTCGTCCGGGGGGAAGAACTCGACGTCCATCAGCCGGTGCATCTCGTCCATCGGGTGCTGGTGCAGGAAGCCGTAGGTCATGCCGGAGGTGTGGGTCAGCAGGTGCCAGACCAGGATCGGCTCGGCCGGTACGGTGCCCGGATTGAGCGCGGAGCCGAGCTGGTAGACGCGAGCGTCGGCGAACTCGGGCAGGATCTCCGCGATCGGCTGGCGCAACGCCAGCCTGCCCTGCTCGTAGAGCATCATCGCCGCGACCGAGGTCAGCGGCTTCGTCATCGAGTAGATCC